>NZ_JBJLSH010000065.1:0-17612 GCF_050871905.1 Kineococcus haloalkalitolerans | reverse complement strand
CCCCCCCCCCCCCCCCCCCCCCCCCCCCCCCCCCCCCCCCCCCCCCCCCCCCCCCCCCCCCCCCCCCCCCCCCCCCCCCCCCCCCCCCCCCCCCCCGGGCCTCGTCGTCCAGGTCGTAGGAGGCGTCCACCCGCTCCTCGGCCCGCGCCCACTGCTCCTCGTCGTACGGCAGGGCCGCCAGCTCGACGTGCTCGTGGTGCGCGCGCTCGACGAGGTCGGCGGTGCGCTCCAGGCCCAGGGACCGGTAGGAGCGGACCACCCGCGCCAGCGGGTACCCCTCGTCGCGGGCGTAGTTCTCCACCGCGTCGAGCAGCCCGCCGTTCACCACCGACCCGTGGAAGGTCAGGACGTCGTGCAGCGCGGCGTCACCCTCGTGGGTCCTGATCGCCGGCGAGTCCCACTGGCAGGCGCGGTTCCACAGCTCCTCGAACTCCTCGTCGCTCACCCCGACGACGGTAGGGGCGGGCACCGACACCAGGGGTGGGCGCCGGGGTCAGCGCGGCGGCGCCCACGCCGGGTCGCGGCCCGTCAGCCCCACCAGCCGGTCCAGGGCGGGCGCGTCGTCCGGCACCGCGACGGGCGGTCCGAACAGCCCGGGCGCCCGCGGCACGTCGCGCAGGAACGCCAGCAGCGCGAGGACGTCCGCCTCGGCCGTCCGCAGCGGCAGCCCCGTGGCGCGCGCCAGGTCCCAGCCGTGCACCACGAGCTCGTCGAGGACGAACATCCCCGCCGCGGCGGCGGGCAGCGGCACCGTCCCGGCCACGGTCTCGCCCTCCCACGCGGCCGGGTCGGCCCAGGCGGCGGCCAGGTCCCGCAGCGCGGCGGGCACTCGCTCGCGCCAGCCCGGCCGCAGCAGGGCGGCGTCGCTCTCGCCCAGCAGCTCCGGCGGGACCGGTCGCTTGCGGGCGGTGGCCAGCATCCCCGCCGCCATCCCGTCCACGTGGTCCAGCAGGTCCCCGACCGCGTACGGGGCGGCGGGGGTGGGGACGCTCAGGTGCTCCTCGCGCACGGTCGCCACCACGGCGGCGAGAGCGTCGGCGGCCGGCGCCAGGTCGTGCGGAACGGGGTCGTGCGGAGCCGGGGCGCGCGGGGTCTGATCGCGCGGGGTGTCGGTGGTGTCCACGGTGTCCTCCCGGGGGTGGGTGCCACCCGGTGGACCGCCGGGACGAGCGGTCCTCAGCGGTCGCGGGTCACGCGAAGCGGGACGGGTCGCCCGCGCCGACGCGCACGACCTCCGGCGCGCCGTCGGAGAAGTCCACGACGGTCGTCGGCTCGCTGCCCGGCTCGCCGGCGTCCACGACGGCGTCGACGACGTGGTCGAGCTCCTCCTTCACCGTCCAGGAGTCCGTCGGCGGCCGCTCCCAGCCGGGCAGCAGCAGCGTGCTCGACAGCAGCGGTTCGCCCAGCTCGCCCAGCAGGGCCCGCACGAACGGGGTGCCGGGGATGCGCACGCCGACGGTCTTCTTCTTCGCGTGCGCGAACCGCTTCGGCACCTCCCTCGTCGCCGGCAGCACGAACGTGTACGGGCCGGGCGTGGCGGCCTTCACGGCCCGGAAGGCGGCGTTGTCCAGGTGGACGAACTGCCCGAGCTGGGCGAAGTCCAGGCACACGAGGGTGAAGTGGTGCCGGTCGTCGAGGTGGCGCACGCGCCGGATGCGGTCGGCGCCGGTGCGGCTGTCCAGCCGGCAGCCCAGCGCGTACCCGGAGTCGGTCGGGTAGGCGATGAGCGCGTCCTCGCGCAGCAGCGCCACCAGCTGGCCGACCGCGCGCGGCTGGGGGTCCTGCGGGTGCACCTCCACGAAGCGGGCCACGCCCGGACCCTAGGCCCGCCCCGGCGCGCCGTCACGCCGGAGCCGGCGCGCCGGACGCGGGGAGGGTGGCTCAGGACGGCGCGCGCAGCAGGTGGAAGGGCATCGCGCGGCTGCGCTCGAACCCCAGCGCCGCGTACAGGCGCAGCGCGCCCGTGTTGTCCGCCGAGGCGTGCAGCAGCGGACGGTCACCGCGCTCGAGGATCCCGGCCGCGACGGCCCGCACGAGCCGCGAGGCGTACCCGCGCCCGCGCACCGACGGGTCGGTGCAGACCGCGCTGACCTCCGTCCACCCCGGCGGGGCCATCCGCTCCCCGGCCATCGCCACCAGGCGCCCGGAGGCGTCGCGCACGCCGAGGTAGCGGCCCAGCAGCCGGGTGCGCCGCCCGAACGGGCCCGGACGGGTGCGCGCGACGAGGTCCAGCGCGTCGTCCACGTCGTCCTCGCCCAGCTCCACGGCCCCCGGGTCGGGCGCGGCCGCCAGGGCCGCGGTGGCGACCATCTGCACGCCCGGCAGCCGCTGCACCAGCTCCCAGCCGGCGGGCACCTCCTCGGCGCCGGGCACCCGCACGTCGGCGCCCGGACCGGCCAGCGCCGCCAGGTCCGCCCACGCGGCCGGGTCCCGCACGTCCGCCACGGCGGCGAACGGGGACACGTCCGCCGGGTAGCGGCGGGCCCGCCCGCGCTCCTGCGCCAGGTGCGCGTGGGCACCGGCCAGGGACGCCCACGCCGGGTTCGCCAGGACGTCCGCGGTGGTGGCGGGGGAGGGGACCGGGTCGGGCACGACCGCATCGTGGCAGGTCACGGCCGTGTGACGGTCCACGGTCCCGGGCGCGTCCCGCGTGGCGAGTGGCACCGGTCACACCTACGGTGTCCGCCAGTCGCCGTCGCGAAGGAGCAGAAGTGGCATCCGTCCTCGACCGGGAGCGCACCGTCGCCCCACCCGGTTTCAACCGGTGGCTCATCCCGCCCGCGGCCCTGGCCGTGCACCTCAGCATCGGCCAGGCCTACGCCACCAGCGTCTACAAGACCGCGCTGGTGGAGCACTTCCAGGTCTCCCAGACCCAGATCGGCATCGTCTTCTCGATCGCCATCGTCATGCTCGGCCTGTCGGCCGCCGTGATGGGCACCTGGGTCGACAAGAACGGCCCCCGCAAGGCCATGGCCGCCTCGGCGCTGTTCTGGGTCACGGGGTTCCTCGTCGGCGCCCTGGGCATCGCCACCAGCCAGCTGTGGCTGCTGTACCTGGGGTACGGGTTCATCGGTGGCATCGGCCTGGGCATCGGCTACATCTCGCCGGTCTCCACCCTCATCAAGTGGTTCCCCGACCGCCCGGGCCTGGCCACCGGCATGGCCATCATGGGCTTCGGCGGCGGCGCGCTCGTCGCCAGCCCGCTGTCCACGCGGCTGATGTCGCTGTACGACCCGGAGTACACCGGGGCCGCCGGCACCGTGCCCTCCGGGCAGTCGGTCGCCCTGCTGTTCGTCACCCTGGCCGCCGTCTACGCCGTCCTCATGACGTACGGCGCGGCCACGATCCGCGTCCCGGCCGACGGCTGGAAGCCCGACGGGTTCGACCCGGCGTCGGTCAAGCAGAAGTCGATGGTGACCACCGCGAGCGTGTCGGCGAACAACGCCGTGCGCACCCCGCAGTTCTACCTGCTGTGGATCGTCCTGTTCTGCAACGTGACCGCGGGCATCGGCATCCTCGAGCAGGCCTCGCCGATGATCCAGGACTTCTTCCGCGGCGACGACGGCGTCTCGGCCGTCGCGGTCGGCGCGGCCGGCGGTTTCGTCGGCCTGCTGTCGCTGGCGAACATGGCCGGGCGGTTCGTGTGGTCCTCCACCTCCGACGTCATCGGCCGCAAGCCGATGTACATGGTGTACCTGGGCGTCGGGCTGGTGACGTACTTCCTGCTCGCCACGTTCGGGCAGGTGAGCACCGTGCTGTTCGTCCTGTTCGCCGCGATCATCCTGTCGTTCTACGGCGGCGGGTTCGCCACGGTCCCGGCGTACCTGCGCGACCTGTTCGGCACGTTCCAGGTCGGCGCCATCCACGGCCGCCTGCTGACGGCGTGGTCGGCCGCCGGCATCGCCGGCCCGCTCATCGTCAACGGGTTCCTCGACGCGCAGGGCACCCCCGGCGAGCTGACCGACGCCGCCTACCGCCCCGCCCTCTACACGATGGTGGCGCTGCTGGCGGTCGGGTTCGTCGCCAACCTGCTGGTGCGCCCGGTGTCGGAGAAGTTCCACGAGCCGTCCCGCGACAGCGGTACCGCGGCGCGCGAGGGGAGTGGTCAGCAGTGAGCACCGCCAACAGCTCCGCGGGAGGGTCCGCGGGCGGGGGCGGCGGCGCGGTCACCGACCGCTCCACCGGCCGGGTCGTCCTGGGCTGGGCGCTGGTGGGGATCCCGCTGGCCTACGGCCTCGTGGAGACCCTCGTGCGCGCCTCCCGCCTCTTCACCGGCTGAGCACCCGCCGGACCGCCGGCCCGCCGGCCGGCCGGGCGGCTCACCAGCCGCCCGGCCAGCCGGCGAGCACGACCACCAGCAGCCACAGCGCCCACAGCTCCGCCGGGCGCGCCGGCGCGGGCACCCGCTCCACCACCCGGACCGTCCGCGTCCCCGCCGCCCGCGCCCGCAGCAGCGCCGCCCGCAGCGCCGCGGCGGTGCGCCAGCCGCGCCAGCGCTCCGGCACCCACGCCTCGCCCGCCGCGTGCTGCTCCAGGCGCACCGGCCCGACGAGCGCCTCGACGGCGTCCCCGTCCTCCCGCTCGGCGCCCTCCACCGCGTCCAGCCGCCCCGCCTCCCCGGTCCGCACCGTCAGCACCACGCCGGTGCGCCGGTCGGCCTCCACGTCCAGCAGGTGCGCCCACCCGTAGCGGCGCGAGCGCCCCAGCACGCCCGTGCTCGTGAAACCGTCGGCGTCCCAGGACAGCCGCGGGCGCAGCTGGAAGCGCCACGCCGCCTCCAGCGCCAGCAGCCCCAGCAGGGCCGCGGCCACCGCGGCGGGCACGGGCCGTCCCGCCAGCGCGCTCAGCAGGTCCGTCGCCCAGTCCGCGCCCAGCGCCGTGACCACCAGCGCCGGCGCGACGACCAGGACGGCCAGGCGGCGCGGCAGCCGGTGCTCGCCGCCGGCCCCGTCGCGGTCGGCGTCGGCCAGGTCCGCCACGGGCACCGCCATCGCCGGCAGCCCGTCCTCGTCCAGGCCGTCGTCGTCCGGGTCGAGGTCGAGCGGCGGGCCGTCCACGGCGTCCTCGGCCGGGCCCGCCACGGGCAGCCAGGTGCCCGCGCAGCGCACGGCCACCCACGCGCCCGGCGCGGGCACGCCGGCCAGCTCCAGCGGCCGCACCGGCGGCAGGTCCAGCTCGTCGCCGTCCTCCGGTTCCGGCACGCCCAGCAGGCGGGCGCTGGCCGCCACGTCCAGGGGCACCGCCAGCACCGGCGGGTCGTCGCCTCCGGCGTCGGCGGCGTGGACCAGGACGACCCCGGGCAGGACCCGCCCCTGCGCGCGCAGCAGGGGGACGCCGGCCCCGTCCGGTCCGCTCGCGGGCGCGCGGGTGCCGCGGCGGCGCCGGGCCGCGGCGGCCAGGGCCAGCGCGGCGCTCGCCCCCGCCAGCAGCGGCGCTCCCCACGCGTCGTACGGCTCGGCGACCAGGCGCACCCCGCCGCCGGGCAGCAGGCGCACCGGCTCGCGCGCGCCGACGGGGTGCTCGGCCGCGTCGAGCACCTCCACGACCGGCTCGCGGCCGTCGGGCAGCGCCACCGCCACCACGAACCCGGCGTCGTCCCCCACCTCCTCCGCGCCGGGGTGGGCCACGACGACGCCCGTGACGACGGGGGAGGACGCCTCCTCGGCCGTGCCGCGCGCCTGCAGGACCGCGCCCGCGACGAGCAGGACGAGCGCCAGGACGGCGGCGGCCGGGGCCAGCAGGCCCGCGCGCGCCAGCGGCCCGCGCGGCACCCCGGCCGGCGCCGGCGGCGCGGTGAGCGGCGCCCCGGCCCGCGCCAGCACCGCCGCCGCGTCCGCGTCCACCCGCTCCCGCCGGCGGACCACCGCCAGCTGCACGGCCAGGTGCGCGGCCAGGGCCAGCGCGGTCGCCGCCCCCCACGGCGTCGTCACCTCCGCCCACGTCCCCCCGAGCACGGGCTGCGCCAGCGCCGCCACGACGCCCGCACCGAGCGCGACGCGGCCGGAGACGGCCGTGAGCGCGGCCGAGGCCAGCAGCGCACCGCCCATGAGGTCCAGCGCGGCGTCCGGGGCGCACGGGTCGGCCGCCGTGCACGGCGCCGCCGGCGCGGACAGCACCACCGCGGCGACGACGGTGAAGGACAGCACCGGCACCCACGCCCGCGCGGGCAGGGGCAGCCCGCGGGCGCGCTCCAGCGCCCGCAGCAGCGGCGCGTCCAGCGCCGGGAGGCTCACCCCGTGCGTGTCGTCAGCCCGCGCGCACCGCTGGAGCGCCCGCGGGCCCGGGCTGGGCCGGACGGGTGAGACGGGTCGTGCGGCCGGGCGCGCGCCACCGCGACCGCACCGCCAGCGCGCTCGCCACCAGCGCCTGCGCGGCCGAGGCCGCGGTGAGCGCGGCCAGCACCGCGGCCGAGTGCAGCAGCGCCACCGGGCCGGGGGAGGCGCCGCCCGCGCCGCCGTGCGCGTGACCGTGCCCCGCCGGGGCGAGGGGTGCCGGGACCGCGGCCACCGGGGCGGGTGCCGCGGCCAGCGCGAGGTGCGCCAGCGCCATCGCGGCGGCGAGCACCGCCGTCAGCACCCAGGTGCGCCGGCCCGGAGCCCGCCACAGGTGCCCCGCGCACGGCAGGCACACCAGGGCCATGCCCAGCAGCAGCGCCGCCAGGGGCAGCGAGACCCCCGCGTGGGCGACGGCCAGCGGCACGTGCAGCACCGCCACCGCCGCGGCCGACGCGGCCAGTCCCCGGGAGGCGGACACCTCCCGGGGGCCGGGCGCCGGCGCCGGGCTCACGCGCCGCAGCACGTCCCGCCGTCCGCGCCGCCGGCGAGCTGGGCACCGCTCGGCACGCCCAGCGCGGGGTTGCGGTCGAAGAACCCGACCGGCTTCAGCGTGAAGCCGGAGTAGTCGACCGGCATGACCGGCCAGTCCTCCGGCCGCGGGAAGTGGGTCAGCCCGAAGGTGTGCCACAGGACGACGTCCTGGCCGTCCAGGTCGCGGTCGGCGGCCGCGTACGCGGGCAGTCCCGCCCCACCGGGGTTCTGGTTGACGAAGTCGCCGGCCGGGTAGCGCTCGGCCGGGTCGTAGCGGGTCACCCACAGGTGCTTGGCCGCGAACGTCGCCCGCTCGTGCACGGAGGAGGACTCGTCGGCCAGCAGGAGCGGCTGGTGCTGCGGGTGCAGCGCGTAGCCCGTGGGCTGCCCCAGCCGGTTGGTCCGCTCGGTGCTCAGCACGTGCCACACGCGCCCGCGCGCGCCGTCGGCCTCCCGCTGAGCCTGCGACTCCGACGTCAGCCGCGTCGCGCGGCGCCCGAACGCGTTGCCGCGCGGGTTCCCCGGCCCGACCGGCACCCGGACGGCGTCGACCTCCTCCACGGCGTTGGCGACGCCGTCGACCGTCATGTCCAGGCGGGCGGAGAACAGGTGCTGGTGGAACGGCGCCGCCAGGCCGGGGGCGATCTCGGTGGAGTGCTCCAGACCCTCGGGCGGGTACGCGGCCGTGAACACCACGCCGGTGGCCTTCGCCTCCAGCTCGATCGTGCCGTCCAGGTACAGGTACCAGTAGAACCCGTAGTCGTAGTTGCCGATGGTGGTGAAGAACGAGATGACCATGCGCCGCTGGCGCCGGGTCTCCGCCATCCCGTTGAACAGGTCGGTGTGCTTCCACAGCACGCCGTAGTCCTCCTCGTGCAGGCAGATCGCCTGCGGGACGGTCTTCGGCCGCCCGTGCTCGTCGGCGAACACCGCGTCGAGGTAGTGGATCTCCCCGAGGCAGTCGCAGCCCAGCGCCAGGGAGTTCGCGAACCGCCCGAACAGGTACTCGCCGGTGTCGAAGTAGTTCTGCCACGAACGGACCGGCGACGGGTCGGCGTAGGGGACGACCATCTCGGCGATCGACGCGCGGTACACGACGGGCCGGCCGTCGACGCTCAGCTGGTGCAGCGTCAAGCCCTCGCGCGGGTCGAACCCCACGCGCACGCTCCAGCCGGCCCAGCTGACCACGTCGCCGTCCACGGTGAAGCTGGGTCCGTCCGGCTGGGTGATGTCGATGCGTCGCAGCGCCGACCGGGCCGACGGCTCGCCGTCGGTGTGCGGGGCGGCGTCCCAGCGGCCGGACTCGGCCGGCACGTCGAAGCGCCGGTGGTCCAGCACGTGCAGGACTTCCCGCCGGGTGGGGTCGACGTACGCGACGAGCCCGTCGACGGGGTGCGCCCACGGCAGGTCCTCGGGGGTGGGCTGGTGGAACCCGAAGACGCGCATGACGCGGCGGCCGGAGTCGCGCGGCGCGCCGGGCACGTCGTCGTAGCTGCCCGCGGACAGCGGCACGGTCCGCACGTCCGCGGGGTCCAGCCCGCGGGCGGCCAGGGCCGCTGCCCACCGCGCGTCGGCGGGCACGACCTCGTCGACGAGCGCGAACTCCTCCTCCAGGATCGGCAGCTGCCCCTCCGCGGCCCCGTCCACGGCGCGCCGCGAGACGACCCGGGCGGTGGTGACGGAGACGACCACGTCCTCGCCGGTGCCCGTCGCGGTGTCCAGCAGCAGGGCGCGCACCCGCCGGTCCACGGCGTCGCCCGGCCGGAACGCCAGCACCTGCTCCTTGGGCGGTTCCTCCAGGCCCAGGTAGGCGAACCGGGTGGCGCCGGTGACGGCGCCGGCGGCGACGAGCACCTCGCGGGCGGCGTCGACCTCCGCGGCGCTCAGCCGCGCCAGGGGGTGGTCGGGAACGGCTGGGGCGGTGGTCGCCGGAGGGGTGTCGAGCAGGCTCATCGGTCGGTCTCCGTGGTGGTGGGGGTGGTCTGGTCGGTGGGGGCGGCGGTGGCCGCGAGGGACTGCGCGGGCCCGCCCGCCTGGTGCGGGACGGTCGCCACCTGCAGGTGGGCGGCCGCCGCGACGTCCGCACCGGGGCGCAGCGCCGCGACGAGCGGGCCGAGCAGGTACGAACCGGCGGTGAGGACGAGGAAGACGACGGCCACCGTCCACCCGCCCACGAGCAGGTCGAAGTTCGAGGCCGTCAGCCACGCCGCCAGCGCCAGGCCGGCCACGCCCAGGGACGGGGCGACGACGGTGTTCCAGCGGCGCCCGTCCACCCGGGTGCGGCGGAAGAACACCAGCACGGCCACGCAGGTCAGCAGCATGAGCAGGACGAAACCCAGCGTCGCGATGCCGGCCATCCAGGTGTAGACCTCCATCACCGGGTCCAGCGCGAACGCGGCGAACAGCGCGACCATCGCCAGGGACGACGCGGTCTGCAGCAGCGAGGCCGTGTGCGGGGAGGAGTGCCGCGGGTGGCTGGCGCCCCAGGCGTGCGGCAGGACGCCGGTGTTCGCCAGCGAGAACACGTAGCGGTTGACGACGTTGTGGAACGACAGGACGCACGCGAACAGGCTCGTCAGCAGCAGCACCTGCACGAGGTCGCCCACGACGGCGCCCGCGTACCGGGTGGCCGTGGTGACGACCATGCCCTCCGGGTCCTCCAGCGCCGCCGCCACCGCCGGGCCGTCGCCCCACGCGCTGACCACCGCCCACGCCGACAGCGTGTAGAACAGGCCGATCACCAGCAGCGCCGCGTACGTCGCGCGCGGCACCGTGCGGTCCGGGTCGCGCGCCTCGTCGCGGAACACCGCCGTCGCCTCGAACCCGATGAACCCGGCCAGGGCGAACATCAGGCCGATCCCCGGCGCACCGGAGGCGATGCCCGACGGGGTCAGCGCCGCCGTCGAGAAGCCCTCCGGCCCGCCGCCGGCCAGCACGACCGCGGCGTCCACGACCAGCACGACGCCGATCTCGCCGACGAGCAGCACGCCGAGGACCCGGCTGGACAGGTCGATGTGCCGGTACCCCAGCACCCCGACCGCCGCGATGGACAGCCCCGCCCACACCCACCACGGCAGGTCCGGACCGCCCAGGTCCGCGACCACCCCGCCGAGCGCGGCGCCCAGGTACCCGTACACGGCGGCCTGGATCGTCTGGTACGTCAGCAGCGCCAGGAACGAGGCGCCCAGGCCGTGCGAGCGGCCCAGGCCCGCCCCGACGTAGGTGGAGAACGCGCCCGCGTCCGGGACGTGGCGCGTCATCGCCGTGAACCCGACGGCGAAGAAGAACAGCACCACGCCGCCGAGCGCGTACATGGCCGGGTACCCGGCCCCGTTGCCGATCGCGATGCCGAGGGGGACGCTGCCCCCCACGACGGTGAGGGGCGCCGCCGCGGCGACGACCATGAACACGATGGAGCCGACGCCGAGCCTGCCGCTCAGCCGGCGCTGCCCCGCGGGGGGAGCGGTCGCCGGCGAGCTCGTGGAGTTCGCCATGCCGGCGAGCCTGGACCGCGCGGGTTTCACCGCCGTTCCCCGCGCGTGACGTCCCGCGACCGCCGGGTGGGACGGTCCGGGCCGCGGTGTCCCACCCGCGGTCGTGCGCCGGAAACACGGGGGAAACGCGCCCGTGACGCGCGGGGGCCACCGTGTGCCGGTGCCCGGACCCGCCGACCTGCGCGCCCTGCGCCGCACCTCGCCCGTCGACGGGTTGCGCCGGCGGCGCCTGGGACCGGTGCAGGTGCTGGCGCAGTCGGTCTCGGCCACCGCGCCGGCGGCCGCGATGGCCACCGCGCCCGCCCTGGGCGCCGCCGGCGGCGGGACGCCGTCCGTGCTGGCCTACGTGCTGGCCACCGCCGTCGTGCTGCTCGTCGCCTCCGGCGTGCGCCAGTTCGCGCGGCGCATGGTCGCCCCCGGGTCGCTGTACAGCTTCACCGCCAAGGGGCTCGGGCCCGTGCCCGCGCTGCTGGGCGGGACGGCGCTGGCCGTCGGCTACGCCTGCCTCGTCGCGGCCTCGCTGACCGGCGTGGCCCTGTACGCGGCGGCGCTCCTGGCCGGCGCCACGGGCGCCGTCCCCGGCCCGGCCGCCACCGCGGCCGCCGTCATCGTCGCGGGCGCCGCGGTGGCCGGGTGCGCCGCGCGCGGGGTGGGGCTGTCGGCGCGCCTCGTCCTGGCCCTGGAGGCGGCCTCCATCGCCGTGGTCGCCGCGGTGCTCCTCGTGCTCGTCCTGAGTGCGGGGGAGGCGGGCGCGCCGGGGCCGGTCGCGGGCGACCTGCTGGCCCTCGGCGGCGGCGACGGCGTCCTCCTGGCGGTCACGGCTTTCGTCGGGTTCGAGAGCGCCTGCGCCCTGGGCACCGAGACCCGCCGCCCCCTGCTCGTCGTGCCGCGCGCCGTGCGCTGGACCGCCCTGGGCGCCGGCGGCCTGTACGTGGCCGCCGCGCTCGCCCAGGCCGTCGTGCTCTCCGCCGTCCCCGGGACCGGCGGCACCCCCCTGGCGGACGTCGCCGCCGCGCGGGGCGGCCCGGTCCTGGCCGCGGCCCTGGAGGTCGGCGTCCTGGCGTCCTTCCTCGCCTGCGCCGCCGGGTCCCTCACCGCCCTGGTGCGGTTGCTGTTCAGCGCCGGGCGCGAGGGCGTCCTGCCCGCGGCGCTCGGGCGCACCCACCCCCGGCGGGCCACCCCCGTCGTCGCCGTGGCCGCCGGCGGCGGGCTGGCCGTCACCGTCCCGGCCGCGCTGCTGCTGACCGGGACCGGTGCGGGGGAGGTGCTGCGCGGGCTGCTCGTGGCGGGGACGTGCGGCTACGCCACCGCCTACGTGCTGGTGTGCGTGGCAGCGCCGGTCTTCCTGCACCGCATCGGAGAGCTGACGGCCTGGCCCGTCGTCGCCGGGACCCTGGGGGCCGCCTCCCTCGTCGCGGTGCTGGTGGCCGTCGCCGGGTGGGCCGGCGGCGCGGACCGGGCCTGGCCGGCCGTCGCCGCCCTCGCCGTCGCGCTGGGCGGCGCCCGCGCCTGGTGGCTGGTGCGGCGCCGCCCCGCCGTCCTGGCCGCCGTCGGCCTCTACGACGAGACGCGGCGCGAGGACGTCCTCGGCGCGGGGACGGCGTGAGCCCCGACGCCGGCGGCCGGCAGCCGCGCGCCGTCAGCACCGCGCTGCGGCTGCTGGAGGAGGTCGCCCGCGCCGGGCCCGGCGTGAGCGCCGCCGAGGTCGCCGAGGCCGCCGGTGTCCCGCGCGCCACCGCCTACCGGTTGCTCAACCTCCTCGTCGCCGAGGAGCACCTCGTGCGGCTGCCGGACCTGTCCGGCTTCGCCCTCGGCGCCCGGCTGGGCGAGCTGGCCCGCGCCGCGGTGCCACCGGTGCTGCCCACCGCGGCCCGCGACGTGCTGGCCGGGCTGCGCGGGCAGGTGCGCGCGGCCGTGCACCTGTTCACCGTCGCGGACGCCGGCGGTGCGGCCGGCCGCGCCCTGCGGGTCGCCGACGCCGACCCCGACCTCGGCCTGCCCGTCGGCGAGCGCCGCCTCAACCGCTGCCTGGGCGACTCGGCCGCCGGGCGGGTCCTGCTCACCGGCCGCGCGGCCGGGCACGAGGACGGGGTCGCGCCGGGCGTGCGGTGCTGGGCCGTGCCGGTCCTGGCGCCGCCCGGCGCCCCCGCCGGCGGGGTCGTCGCGGTCCTCGCCGCCTCAGCGCCCGCCGCGGGCGCCCACCCGCCCGCCGCGCACGCCGACCGGCTGGCGCGGGCGGCCTCGGTCCTGGCCCCGCTGCTGGCCTGAGCGCGGCGCCGGCGCTCAGGAGGCGGCGATCAGCCCCAGCAGGCGGCTGCCGCCGTCGGGCAGCCGCACCACCCGGCCGCTGCTCGACCGCCAGGCCCAGCTGCCGTCGGCCTGGCGGGCGCGGAAGCGCGCCCGGTACTCCCCCCCGGAGGTGAGGGCCTCCGCCAGGGCGTCGCGCACCGCGTCGCGGTCCTCGGGGTGCACCTCGGCCTCCAGCTGGTGCGACAGGGGGGCGCCCGAGCCCTCGGCCCCCAGCAGCTGCGCGCACCGCGCGTCCCAGGACACCCGCCCGGTGCCCGGGTCCAGCTCCCACGCGCCCACCGCCGGGTCCATCAGCGGTGCGGACGCCCGCGGCTCCTCGCCGTCGGGCGCGCCGAGGCGGCCGAGGAGGTCGGGTGGCAGGAGCCGGCGGGCGGCGGTGACCGGGACCAGCCGCAGCAGGGCCGCCAGCGCCTCGTGGGTGAGCCCGTCGCCCTGCACGACCACCCGGTCCTCGCGCCCGCTCTCGTCGTCGAGGGCGAGCGCGTCCTCGATGAGCGTCAGCGCGGGGTCCACCGTCCTCGGCAGCTCGTCGCCCCACAGGTCCCGCAGCAGGTCCACCACGACCCGGGCGCGACCGGGACCGGGTCGGACGGCGCCGTCGACCACTGCGGACCCCCGTCTCCTCGTCCAGCGGAGCACGGTGATCGTGGCACGGGACCCGTGCCGGTGCACGCGGTCCGGCGGACCGGGTGTGCACGGGACCTCACGCTGCGGCATGGTGAGGGCAGGTGCGGTGACGTCCGTTGACGAACAGCGGTCCGCGGGGGTGAGGACGTGGGAACGGTGTGCGAGACGGACGAGCAGCTGGCGGGAGCCCTCTGGCCCCACCTGCTGGACGCGGTCGCCGCGGGCGAGCAGCGCGTCGTCCTGGACAGCCCGCACCGCGGCCGCGTCGTCCTCGTCTCCGAGGAGGAGCTGCTGCGCCTGGAGGCCGCCGCCCGCGAGGCCGAGGCCCGCGCGAGCGGCGTCCTGCCCACCGCGCGCGAGGCGGAGGTGCTCCAGCTCATCGCCGAGGGGCTCAACGGCAGCCAGGTCGCCGGACGGCTGGGGGTGTCCGCGCACACCGTCGCCCAGCACCTGGCCACCGTGCGCCGCAAGTACGGCGTGCGCAGCAGCACCGCCGCCGTCGACGCCGCCCGCCGCGCCGGCCACCTGCCCGGCTGACCGCTCCCGCAGCACGCCGGTGGTTCGTCGGCAGCACCCGTCGCGCACTGTGACCGGCGTCATCCCCGCCGCCCGCGAGAGAGCCACGTCACAGGTCTAGGGTGCTGAGCGGCCCGGTGCCGACCCGACGCGGGGTCCCGACCCGCTCGGCCGGCACCTCCCGAGGACCGACCGACGACGAAGACGAGGGAGCTCGTGGACCTCTTCGAGTACCAGGCGCGCGACCTGTTCGCGGCGCACGGCGTACCCGTGCTGGACGGCAAGGTGGCGACGACGCCCGAGGAGGCGGTCGCCGCGGCCGAGGCGATGGGCGGCGGCACCGTCGTCGTCAAGGCCCAGGTGAAGACCGGCGGCCGCGGCAAGGCCGGCGGCGTCAAGCTGGCCCACTCCCCGGCCGAGGCGGGTGAGAAGGCCCGCGAGATCCTCGGCATGGACATCAAGGGCCACACCGTCCACCAGGTGATGATCGCCCAGGGCGCGAAGATCGCCGAGGAGTACTACTTCTCCGTGCTGCTGGACCGCTCCAACCGCACCTACCTGGCGATGGCCAGCGTCGAGGGCGGCATGGAGATCGAGCAGCTCGCCGTGGAGCGCCCCGAGGCGCTGGCCCGGGTGCCCGTCGACGCCCTCACCGGCATCGACGCCGCCAAGGCCGCCGAGATCGTCGAGGCCGCCGGGTTCGCCCCCGAGCTGCGCGACGAGGTCGCCGCCGCGATCGTCAAGCTGTGGGACGTGTTCGTCTCCGAGGACGCCACCCTCGTCGAGGTGAACCCGCTGGTGCGCACCGAGGACGGGAAGGTCGTCGCCCTCGACGGCAAGGTCACGCTCGACGAGAACGCCGAGTTCCGCCACCCCGCGCACGCCGACCTGGCCGACGCCGCCAGCACCGACCCGCTCGAGGCCAAGGCCAAGAGCATGGGCCTGAACTACGTCAAGCTCGACGGCGAGGTCGGGATCATCGGCAACGGCGCCGGCCTGGTCATGTCGACCCTCGACGTCGTCGCCTACGCCGGCGAGGCCCACGGCGGCGTCAAGCCCGCCAACTTCCTCGACATCGGCGGCGGCGCGTCCGCGCAGGTCATGGCCAACGGCCTCGACGTCATCCTCGGCGACGAGCAGGTCAAGAGCGTGTTCGTCAACGTCTTCGGCGGCATCACCGCCTGCGACGAGGTCGCCAAGGGCATCGTCTCCGCCCTCGGGATCCTCGGCGACGAGGCCACCAAGCCGCTCGTCGTCCGCCTGGACGGCAACAACGTCGAGGAGGGCCGGCGGATCCTCGCCGAGGCCGACCACCCGCTGGTCACCCTCGTCGACACCATGGACGGGGCGGCCGACAAGGCCGCCGAGCTCGCCGCGACCGGGAGGGCCTGACCCATGGCGATCTTCCTGAACTCCGACAGCAAGGTCATCGTCCAGGGGATGACCGGCTCCGAGGGGCGCAAGCACACCCAGCGCATGCTCACCTCGGGCACGAACGTGGTCGGGGGCGTGAACCCCAGCAAGGCCGGGCAGAGCGTCGACTTCACCGGCCCCGACGGCTCCACCGTCGCCGTGCCCGTCTTCGGCACCGTCGCCGAGGCCCGCGAGGCCACCGGCGCCGACGTCAGCGTCGTCTTCGTGCCCGCCAAGTTCACCAAGGCCGCCGCGATGGAGGCCATCGACGCCGACACCCCGCTGGTCGTCGTCATCACCGAGGGCGTCCCGGTGCACGACACCGCCGAGTTCTACGCCCACGCGGCGGAGAAGGACGGCGTGCGGCTCATCGGCCCGAACTGCCCCGGCCTCATCAGCCCCGGCAAGTCCAACGCGGGCATCATCCCGGCGGACATCACCCCGCCCGGGCGCATCGGGCTGGTCTCGAAGTCCGGCACGCTGACCTACCAGATGATGTACGAGCTGGCCGACATCGGCTTCTCCTCCGCCGTCGGCATCGGCGGCGACCCGGTCATCGGCACCACCCACATCGACGCGCTCCAGGCCTTCCAGGACGACCCGGAGACCGACGTCATCGTGATGATCGGCGAGATCGGCGGCGACGCCGAGGAGCGCGCGGCCAAGTACATCCAGGAGAACGTCACCAAGCCCGTCGTCGGCTACGTCGCCGGGTTCACCGCCCCCGAGGGCAAGACGATGGGCCACGCCGGCGCCATCGTGTCCGGCTCCGCCGGCACCGCCCAGGCGAAGAAGGAGGCCCTCGAGGCCGCGGGCGTGAAGGTCGGCAAGACGCCGTCCGAGACCGCCCGGCTCGCCCGGGAGATCGTCAAGGGCCTCTGAGCGGCTCCTGAGCAGGCCCTCCGCGGGCCGTCCGGGCGTGGGAGCAGCGCCCGGACGGCCCGGTGGGAGAAGGTGGACGGCGATGTCCACGACCGTCGAACGACCCACCCCCGCGCGCCCCACCGCGGCCGACCTGCTGCCCCTGCTGGGTGCGGCCGCGCGGGCCGTGCTGCACCTGCTCGTCCCCCTGGCCGTCGTCACGGTCGTCGCCTGGCTGTCCGCCGTGCGCTCCACCTCCTCGCTGGCCTCCGTCGTGCGGGTCGGCGCCGACCTGTGGCTGCTCGGGCACGGCGCCCCCGTCGTCGTCGTCGGCGGCACCGTGGGCGTCGCGCCGCTGGGCCTGAGCCTGCTGGCCGCGCTGGCCTGCCGGCGGGCCGTGCGCGTGTGGGTCCGCGACCAGGCCGAGTCCGAGCGGCCCGTGCCGCACCTGCCCGCCGTCGGGGTGTTCACCGCCGCGTACGGGGTGCTGGTGGGCGCGGTGGCGCTGCTGTCGCGCAGCTCCGTGGCGGCCGCGCCGGCCCTGACCGCCCTCGCCGGCGGCTGCCTCGTCGGTGCCGCCGGTGCGCTGTGGGCGCTGCACCCGCACCGCGCGCCGCTGCCGCCGTGGGTGCCCGCACCCCTCGTGCGCGCGCTGCGCCCGGCCGGCGGGGCGCTGGCCGGCCTCCTCGGCGCCGCCGCGGTCCTGCTGGCGGTGGCCCTCGTGGCCGGCCGCGACCGCGTCCTGCTGCTGCACTCCTCCCTCGACCCCGGGCTGGTCGGCGGGGCGCTGCTGACCCTCGCGCAGGTCCTGCTGCTGCCGACCCTGGCCGTGTGGGCGGCCGCCTGGCTGGCCGGGCCCGGGTTCGCCGTGGGAGTCGGCACGTCCGTCGCGCCGGGCGGCACGAGCCTGGCCACGTTGCCGGCCGTGCCGGTGCTCGGGGCGCTGCCCGCGCAGGGCGCGATGCCCGCCGTCGCGTGGCTCGCCGTCGCCGTCCCCGTGCTCGCCGGGGCGGGGGCGCTGCTGCTGCACGAGCGCCGCGCGCCCGCCGGGCCGGAGCCCGGGCTGGGCGCCCGCTGCGCCACGGCCGGTCTCGTGGGCCTGCTGGCCGGGCTCGGCGCTGGGCTGCTGGCGGCCGCCGCCGCGGGCGGCGCGGGCACCGGCCGGATGGCGCACCTGGGCCCGATGGCCTGGCTGGTCGGGCTCGCCGTGGCCGGGGAGGTCGCCGCGGGCGCCCTGCTCGCCGTCCTGCTCGGGCGCGCCTGGCGGGCCCGGCGCCCGCAGCCGCTGCCCGTGGGCCTGCCCGACGGGCCGGCCCGCACGGGGCTCATCGGCGGTGCGCGCCCCACTGGCGGGGCGACCGCGGCCCGCGCCACCTCCTCGCCGGAGAGCTCACCGGGGGAGGGGACCGCGCCGGGGCGCCTGCGCCGCGCCGGCGGCGCCACCGCCGCCACCGCCCGCCGCGCCGCCCGGGCCCTGCGCCTGCCCGGCCGCCGCTCCTCCTGACCCCGGGACCCGCCCCTCACCTCCCGGCTCCGCGACGCCCCCACCCCTCCGTGATCTCGCTGGGATTCCCAGCGAGATCAC
>NZ_JBJLSH010000064.1:0-17754 GCF_050871905.1 Kineococcus haloalkalitolerans | reverse complement strand
TGCCGATGCCCCACCGTGGACCAGACGAGCCCGGGCCGGGCGATGACCCCCGACGAGATCCGCGTGATGAACGAACGCGTGGCCGCGATGACCCGCGCCGGCATCGAACATCAGCGCGCCCACCCCACCCGCACCGACCGGGTCTTCGCCGCCGCTGAGCGCACCCGCGCCCACACCCACGCCCGCACCCATGACGTCAGCGGCCGTGTCATCGGCTGGTCGCTGCTGACGGTGGTGCTGTCCGCGGCCGCGCTGTTCGTGCCCGTGGTGGGGCTGCTGGCGCTGATGCCATTGGCCGCCGGCGGCATCGGGCTGACGGTCGGGGTCCTGGCGTGGTCGCTGACCATCGGTGGCGCCGGCAGCGGACCCGGCGGCGGACCCGGCGGCGGCGGAGGTGGGGACTTCGGTGGCTTCGGCGCTGACGCCAGCGGCATGTGAGCCGCCCCTGCCCAGCGCAGCGACCCGCCCCCGGCGGGAGCCCACGCTCGCGTAGGGCACCTATCTCTATATCTTGCTGCGCAGCCCCGGCCCGGATGGTGACGCCTGCGCCCGTCCCCGCGCCTATGCCTGCGCCTGCGCCGAGACGCCCGCGTCCGCTGCGCCGGGCCACCGCACCGGCACCATGCACCGGCACCATGCACCGGCATCACGCACCGACCCACTCGCGCCCACGGTGCGCGGTCTTGGTGGCGCTGTCGGTGGCGCGTCGCGGGCTGGGTGGGTCCGGCGGCTGGCGGAAACCCACCGCCTGGGGCCTGCGGAGCAAGCTATGGACTTAGGTGCCCTAAGTCCGTTCGCCCTGGTCAGGGCGTCGCTGCGCTGGGCATGAGGGACGGGCCCGCACGAGGTCCGGGAGGAGCCGGGCAGCGGGTGCGCCGGGCGCGAGCGAGGCCGCCGGCAGCGGCCCGGGGTGGGGCTGACTTGGGTGCCCTAAGTCGATCAGCAGTGCCCGGGCGCTGCCGGCCCACGCGGGCGTGGTGTACCGCAGATGCCGTGGGTGCCGCGTCGGAGACGGAAGTCGCCGCGGTCGCGACGAGGGTTTCCGGCGTGCGGGTGCTGCCGGTGCGGGCGTCGACAGCACGGTGGGCGGGTGGATTTCCGCCCACTCGGAGTGGCTGCCGCGCTGCTTGGATGCGGGCTCGGTGGTGTGAGTTTCACTGTTGCGGCGTGGCCTGGGACACCGTGCAGGGTGCCTGTATGCGGTGAGGTGCAATCGTCCGCTGGGCAAGGAGCGGCTGCCGTGGTGCGACTGCCGGGCAAGCCCTGATGCGCTGACCTGTGGACGCCTCGCCGCATACCGGCCCATGTATGGCTTGCTGCAGCTTTCCGTAACGCAGTGTCGTGTCGGTGCCGCTGGCTACGTTGGTCACCACCTTGATCACTGCGTTGATCATCGTGGTGGTCGGCGTAGGAGTCAGCTAAGGAGCGCGATGAGCCAGCAGCGTCAGCGGGGGCGTCTGCGTCCGTGCGCGGTGTGCCATGGCAAGCACTACACCGGCTCCAAGCCATATCGGGAGTGCCAGCGCAAGGCGGGCAACCTGCCGCCGCTGCAGCCGAGGTCTCGTGCGCCGCGGCGCACAGCGCCCAGTGCTTTTCCCGCGCCGGCGGTCAGGAGCGGGCGCACCCCGACGATGGTGCCGGGGCGTCCGAGGGCTGCTCGCCCCAGCCGCTCGGTTGCGGCGCTGCGCCCGGCAGGAGCGCGCTCGACCCGCCGTGCGCAGCGCAACGCTGCAGCGCTGCACCGACAGATCGGTGATGGCGCCAGCACGGTCGTGGAGGTGCTGCAGGACCCCTCCAGCGGCTATGAGGCGGTCGCCGACGTGCTGTGGGGTGCACGACCACTGAGCCGGCGTTTCCTGCGCCGGCACGAGCTGTGCGTGGCCTTGAACGACGTCGCAGCCGCCATCGACCCGGCCACGTACGCCGGCGCGGTGGGGCAGGGAGCGGCAGCTTTCCTGGTGGCTCAGAGGGTCCCGGGGTGGGCCGCTTACGCATTAACGGGCACCGCGGTCAAGACGCTGTTGTTGGCAAGCGGGGTGGACCCGGGCCTGCAGCTGCGTCTGGTGCTGCGCGCTCTGATCGTGCTGGTCTGTCCCGGCTTGGAGCACTGCCCTACCTGCGCTCCGGTGTGCAGCGCTCTGGCCAGCCCGGAGGCAAGCCAGCAGTTGCGTTTTGCTCTGGCGACGTGAGGCGGTCGCTGTTGACCTCTCCTTCGTGACCGCGTGGATGAGGGCATGTCCGTACGTGTCGACCGCCTTGGGCATCGAAGCCTGAGCAAGGATCGCCAGGTGCCTGGCTCACTCGCATCGCTGCCGGTGGCCGTCGCGGCGGTTGTGGCAGTACCTGCGGCGGTGGTTGTGATCGCCGAGCTGGTGCAGTGGCGTGCTTGCCGCTGCGGCTGGTCGACTGACCGGCCCGAGGGCGGTCATGGGCTGGCGCCGGGCCCGCAGACGGTGCTGGTGCTGGGCTGCCCCAGCCGCCCCGGCGGGCAGCTGCACCCGATGCAGCGCTGGCGCACCGACATCGCGGTGCGCTCGATGCACCCGGTGCACGGTCGGCTGCTGTTCACCGGCGGGTGCACCGGTGCACCCGGCGAGCTCAGCGAGGCGCGGGTCATGGCCACCTACGCCCATCAGGTGCTCGGTGTCCAACAGGAGCAGATCGCGCTGGAGGAAGCTGCGCGCAGCACCTGGCAGAACGTGCAGCACTGCGTGGACCAGCTCGAGCGGGCGGGCAGCATCACGATTGCTTCTACCCCCACGCACGCGGCCAGGGCGCGGCGCTACCTGACCCAGCAGCGCCCGGACCTGGCGCGGCGGCTGGTGCCGGCGGCGGACTACCGCCTCGGTGAACGCTGCGGGTGGAAGGTGGCCACCCTCGTCCACGCGCTAGC
Organism: Kineococcus haloalkalitolerans; assembly: GCF_050871905.1. Classification (NCBI taxonomy): domain Bacteria; kingdom Bacillati; phylum Actinomycetota; class Actinomycetes; order Kineosporiales; family Kineosporiaceae; genus Kineococcus; species Kineococcus haloalkalitolerans. The sequence goes on along the minus strand of NZ_JBJLSH010000064.1, from coordinate 14,861 downwards.
GCGCACTACCGGGCACGTGCTGACGTCCAGAGGCGCTACCGCGTGACAGGGGCATGTTCGGGCGTTGGGCGCCGCAGGTCTTCTAGGGTCCACGGGTGCTTGAGCTGGCGACGAAGCGGCTGCTGCTGAGGGCCTTCACCCCTGACGACGTGGAGGCGGTGCACGCCTACGCAGGTGATCCGGAGGTGTGCCGCTACACCGACTGGGGACCCAACACCCCGGCGCAGTCAGAGCCTTCATCGACGAGATGCACGCCGCTTCCCTGGCAGAACAGCCGGACTCGATGACCTGGGCGGTGACCCTTGCCGGGGCGGTGGTGGGGGCGTGCTCGGTGACGATCACCAGCGCCGAGCACCGGCGTGGAGTGATGGGCTACGTCCTGGCCCGGGCGCACTGGGGTCAGGGCTACGCCAGCGAGGCGGCCGGGGCGGTGCTGCGCTTCGCCCGTGAGGACCTGGCGCTGGCTCGAGTGGAGGCCACGTGCCGGCCGGGCAACGTGGCCTCCCAGCGGGTGCTGCGCAGGATCGGCATGCAGCAGGAGGGGCTGTTGCGCTCTCACGTGCTCATCCGGGGCCGGCGCGAGGACAGCCTGCTGTTCTCTGCGGTTGACTGAGACGCACCGAGCGTCAGAGCACCACGAGCACGCACCGCGCGGGCGACAGCACGAGCGCATCCAACGGCTCCACGTTCAGCCGCCGTTGAAGTACAAGGTGCGGTGCGCAGGCACGCTTCGTTCGCTGCCCATCAGGAGCTGGGTCAACTCGATGAGGGAGTGGGCGGCGGACCGCACCACGTCGTCGTCAGCTTCGTCGGCGAGGACGTGCAGCTCGTCGCGCAGCCGCTTGCACTGACGCTCGTTGAAGACCGTCTCGTCGTCCGTGTCGATGCCAGAGAGCAGAGGGAACCTCTCGGGCGCCCCGTAGGACGAGACGACGAGCTGCTCGACTCCCGGACCGAGGTAGGACTCGACGGTCGGGCCGCCGTACTCCCGGACATAGACGCTGATCGACACAGCTCCAGGATCGCCCACGCGGACGTCGTCCAACCTGGCTGCACGCTCATCGGGCGGAGTTAATGGCCTCCCATGTTCGACTGCCGGCCGACATCGAGCAAGGTTTGCAACTGACGCTGGCCGAGGCCGTCACAAGGATGCTCCCGATGTCGCCATGATGAAAGATGCGCCGCTATCAATGCATGCCTCCATCGATAGAAGCTCCGCATAAGACGGAATCAAATGGTTACTATGATTCATTCGGCGTCCACTTGCGCGCATGCGGATCCCATGTGCCGTCCTCAATCCCTCCAGAGAGAAGAGGTGTAATGCAAGCTCCGGCGATGGAAAGAGCAACCTCAAGAGTTGAGTGATTCCCTGGAAGCGACGCCTTTCGGATGTACTCAGCGTAGGCGGTGGTCCACTGTGGATGAGGAGAAGAAAAGGCGTCCGGAAGGTTGAGACCTCGACGCCTTGACTCCGCAGTCAAGGCTGCTTGAGTCGAGCCAGCGTCAAGCTCGAAGTTCTGCACGATCAAAACTAGATCAACAAGGTCGCGGTACCTCGTCGAGGGCACATTCCCCTCAGCTCCGTGGTTTTCGTACATGGCGCAAACCTTGTCGGCGACTTGGTCTGGCAGCGGGTATAGCTGGAACTCGGGGAGAGGCTCAAGGGCCTCCATCTTGAGTATTTCCTGGGGTTGATGGCGATCTACCTTTGAGATAAAATGAAGCTCGGTGGAAAGATCAATGGGGAACCCGCCGAAGCGCGTGGCCCCTAGGTAGGCGGCCACTTTGATTGTGGCCCCTGCCACTCCGCCACTCATCTCTTTTGGTGGGCTAAGCGTGAAGGTGAACGGATCCATGCGCTTTTTGCTTAGTTCCTCAAGTTCAGCGACGGCTGAGCTTAGGTCCTGCGATGAATGCAGCAGGTCTAGGTCTTTACTGTGTCGCGCATCCCCGGGAAGCCGAACAAGAAGGTTTGTGCCCCCCTTCAGGATCCAAGAGCTTTCATTTTCGCTGAAAACGCGAGCAAGGAAGCGCTGTAGGATGAACTCGCGCTCAAGTTCACCGTAGTTTCGACCGGTTCGGACGGCTTCATTCCTCAAGCGGGCTCTTACTGATGTACGAAAAGCATTGGGAGACAAGGGTTGTTGCGACGACACGACGTGGACCTTCCGTGATCGGCGATCGGCTGGTCACTCGTACCAGCCAGTGTTAAGGAACTTCCGGGTTTTCACCCGGAGATTCCTCTTCAGTCTCTTCGGTATGCCCATCGCTGGATGTTCTTTCGCGATCCGACTGCCGACCTTCGATAGCGTTAAGCACCGCCTGCCGCGTAATTGGATCAATATTAAAAACTGCTCTATCTAGAGAAAGCCCTGCAGTTTCGGCCATCCGTCTAATTGTCTCCTGTAGAGGTTGCGAGGTGGATTTTGCCAGGTTTTCGATCGCCGTAACGATGGGGGCGGTGTTTATTTTTGCGAGGTCATCCATTGACCTAATTATAGGATCCATGTGTATCTTTAGTGCATCGTTCATTGCGGCCGACCTGATAATTTCAGCGACGAACTTTTGAGTTCCCGCGTTTGACTCAATCACCGGGCGCATCCAGTCCGCATAAAAACTTGGAAGAATTCCAGGCATGAGGTTTATGTTCATAGATTCTAGTATCTTCTGACCGCTCCGGAAGGGGATCGTGTTCGACTCGAAAAGGCGACTTGCTACCTGGGTGCTCCTAGGAACTCCGGCCTGCTTTAGTAGCTGCTGCACGAGGGCTGCACCCTGGCCGATGGGAGCTCCGTAGTAATGAGCATATGGAGCGAGTGCGTCTGCAATATCGTCGACATCAACATGACGTGCGGTGATGGCATCTCGCACAATGCCAGCAAGGTGGCCGCCATCAACTCTGGCTTTCGCTAGGTCCTCTATCGTCCTGGTAATGCTAGTGACCGGAAGTCCATCGACGATTGTCCATTCAAGGCTATCAAACTCACCCTTATGGAATCGCACCTGGGGATTGCGTGTTTGTTTGCGCACCTTGACGGTAAACTCAAGCTCGTCCGCATCGAGGTCACCAAGATCGTGAAGGTCTGCAGCGGATCGATGGGAGACGACTTCGGTGGGGCCCGACTCAAGCCGCTGCTGCACGGTGATCTTTGGGGCTAGAGCTAGCCAAGCTGCCCGCAGTTCGTCATGTGGCTGGATCGGTGCACCTACGACCCGGTAGATGCCGTGCGCTAGGCGCTCGAGAGCTCCCGTCTTGGTCAGTCTTGCCAGTTGCTGTGGGGTAAGACCCTCTTGCCGCGCCTGGGAGCTGGTGAACAGGCCCCACTGGTCCATAGCTAGGTCGCCCAGGCGCCCCAGTGCTTCGATGCTGTCGGGCATGCTGCGATAGTAACTCTCTGAGTGATTATTGCAGCATGCGAAGCCATGATCTAAGATGAACCGTCCTGATCAAGGTCTACTGAGTCCCCGCGGCTGAGGGCAGCCAGTATTCGAGGGTCTGAGCTAGGTCAGCTAGGCCAAAGCGCGGTACAGCGTGGCCCGGCTGACGCCGACTGCCTCGGCGGCCTCGCCGGCGGTGCGCCCGGCGGTCAGCAGGGCGCGGGCAGCGGCCAGCTTGGCCGGGGTCATCAGCGCTGGGCGACCGCCGCGCCGGCCGCGGGCCACCGCCGCTTCAAGGCCTGCGGCGGTGCGCTCTTTGAGCAGGTCGCGTTCGAACTCACCTAGGGCGCCGAAGAGGTGCAGGACCAGGCGGCCGGTGGCGGTGGTGGTGTCGATGGACTCCGTCAGGGACCGGAAGCCCACCCCGCGGCTGTCCAGGTCATCGATGAGGGTCAGCAGGTGGCGCAGGGATCGGGCCAGGCGGTCCAGGCGCCAGACCACCAGGACGTCCCCGGGCCCGAGGCGGGCCAGGACGTCGTCCAGGGCCGGGCGGGCCGCGAGGGCGCCGGAGGCGGTGTCGGTCCAGGTGCGGTAGCAGCCGGCCGCAGTGAGGGCGTCGTGCTGCAGGGCAGGGTCCTGCGCGGTGGTGGAGACGCGGGCGTAGCCGAGCAGGTGACCAGGCTGCTGGGTGGTCGAGCGCGTGGGCGAGGAGGTGGGCACAGACGGGACCGTCTCAGAAGGCACCGACCGGCCGCTGGTGAGACGCTAGTTGTGGACACGGGTTCTGAGACGGCGTGTCGCGGCCCTACCGCCGCTCCCCCGTGGTGTCTCAGAAACGGTCGCTTCTGCGATGCCAGGCCGTCACCACGCAGCGTCACGGCAGGCTTGGTGATCTTCCGCCCATGCCGAGTTCCGTGCGTTGTCTCCGCGTTCGGTCACGGGGAGAGTGGGGCTATGCCGCGACGCTGGGTTCCCGCCATTGCACCGGATGACGTCGGCATCCCCGCACACGGCCCCCTCTTGCTCAGCCATGCCACCGGCATCCGCGCCGAGCTCGACCACGTCCAAGCCCACGCCCGGCCTGCTGGCCTGATGCTGCACCTGCGTGTGCACGCCGACGGCGTGCACGCCGAGGCCGCCCGGCGGCAGGTGATCGACGGTCCTCGCCAGGCTCTGGACCCTGCCGGCGGCGGAGTCCCTGGATCGGAGCCGGTGCTGCGGGTGGCGCTCAACGACCTCTCCGACCAGGTCCAGGCCAAAACGGTCTCGACGCACACTTTCGAGGACACGGCGACCGGCGAGGTCCACTTCGCCATGGAAGCCAGCTACTGGGTCGACGAACTGCCCGCCGACAGCCGCATGCACCTGAACATCACCTGGCCCCAGGCAGGGCTGCCCGAGACAGCCCACACCATCGTCCTGACCCTGCCGGTCTAACGGCCACCGTCGGCACCCCGCGATCATCCCGCCGTCCGGGCGCAGCTGCTGTCTCATAGACGGTCGCTTCTGCGATGCCAGGCCGTCACCACGCAACGTCACGGCAGGCTTGATGATCTTCCGCTCATGGCGATGACCGAGTGCACGCTGAGCGCGACGACCACCCATGTGTCGCCGATGAGCGGACCCGGTCATGCATCGCGATCACCTGGACGTTGCGGTAGGCGGGAGTCCACCAGGTCAGGAGAAGGGCCGTCCCCCGCGCCGAGGACAACGACGATCAGGACCGCCGTACCTCACCTCGGCCCGGCACGCCCCGGCGCGCGACGCGGTCGTAGACCACCGTGAACGGCGCGATAGCCGCCGCCCCGAGGAAGGGGGCGAGCCCGATCACGAACACCACGAGGTTGAAGAGGAGCACAGCGGCGGCGTACGCGTCGATCCGGTCGATGGACTCACCGACCAGGCTGTCGCCCGCGTGCACCAACGACCCGATGAGGGTGCCCAGGAACACAGCAACACCCCAGGTCCACTGCCCCTGATCTCGTGGTGCCCCCCGCCGAGCGCTGCGACGACCGTCCCAGGCCGCGCACGCCGCGGTGAGACAACCCAAGGCGCTCCAGAGGATGAGGAAGAGCCCGATGTCGGCGCCACCGACGTCTCCAGGCGCGACGACGTGGTTGTTGATCAGCATGACCACCAGCCAGCCGACGCCGACCACGAGAGCTCGCGCGAGGACCGGCCCACGCGGTAGCCGCCTGATGCGGTCCATGTCTGGGGTACGACCTCCCGGCGCGTCACGATCACGAGGCGGCGGCAACCAGTGCTGACCGCATCGATGCAGCACCCGCAGGGGCTTCACCTGCTGCTGGGCAGCAGGACCGTACCCTCGCGGGCCGCCGACGCTTCGTCACATCACCCGCTCGGCGGTGCAGCAGCCCCTGCACGAAGGCATCAGCGGGACAGGAGGAGCCATCGCCCTCCACGGAAGGCGTCATCCGGCCAACGCACGGTCATCCCGCCAGCCAGGCGCAGCTGCTGTCTCGTAGACGGTCACTTCTGCGATGGCTGATCTGAGGTCGGGCGCGCTGGGATGCCGATGCCCGGACGTGATCACGCCGGGTCGTGGAGTCTGGGTCGTACCGATGTGGTGACTCCGGGAACCAGGCTCGCTGAGGAGCGGTCACACCTCCGCATGCCACGCTCCCCTGTTCTGGCGGATCGAGGTCGACTGGTGGAACCGACGCCGCAACGCGCTCCCTGGTGGGTGCTGCTCGCCGTCGTGCTCGGCGTGGCCGCGGTCCTGGTCGCCATCTACGCACCGCCCTTGTCCTTCCTGACCCGCCAGGACCTGACCTCCTGCGGAGACGTCACCCGCGACGTGGACGGGCAGGTACCCCGCGAGGCCGTCGCGTGCCTGCAGGAGGCACAGGCCGCCGGCGCCGGTGCCGAGCTGACGGTCACCGACTACACCGTCGAGGGCGACCCGATCACCACCTACTACCGGGCGGTCCCCGACCGCAGCGGCCTGGAGGTCTACGTCGACAGCCGTGACGGCTACGGCAAGCAGGGCTGGACGCACCTTCACTGCCCACAGGCGCGCACCGTGCCCGACGTGGGGACCTGTCAGGACGTGTGAGCAGCCGGCCCTCGGCTCACCAGGTGATCACCCCGGACGGAGCAGAGAACGATCCATCGCCGCTTGACCCGCGCATGGCCATCTCGCAATCGGTCGATCAAGAGATGAGGGCAGGATGCCGCCATGGCCTTCACCTACCGCGCAGCGGCTATGAGGTACCGCTGCCCGCAGTGCAAAGCACGGCGCGATGAGCCATGCATCGGGACCAAGGGCGAACGAGTGGCCTGCCACCAAGCCCGCCATGACAAGGCACTGCGGTGCGGTGCTCGCGAGGTCATCCCACCCAACCTGCGTCAGCCGATCAACGACTGACCTGCATGTTTACATGCATACATGTCTTCTCAATGGATTGCATACATGCATGCGTGTTGACATGTCAGCTGCTGTGGCGGTCCAGGTACTCGCTCAGCGCTGCGGCGGTCAGCGCCTGCACGGACATGTCGTGCTCAGCGGCCCACAGCTTCACCCGTCGGCGCAGGACGGGGTCCATGCGCACGCTGAACATGGGCAGCGCGGCGGCTGGTGCGGCAGGAGCGGCCGTCTCGACGGCGGGGTCGGGCGCGGCGGCTGCCTGTGCGGCGGCCGGTGTAGCAGTGGCCGGCGCGGTGGGGGAGTCGGCGCTGGGGGCCGGCGCGACGGGGTGCTCACGGCCGGGTGCCTTGCGCAGGGCGCCCTTGGGGGCGGGCCGGGCCATCAGGCTGCCCCCTCGCCGTTCAGCGCCACCAGCCGCTCGGCCAGGGCGTCGTAGACCTCGGTGACCGGCTTGCCGTCGGCGCCGTAGTCGGCGACCGAGGCCGCAGCGCCCATGGCGGCGGCCACGATGGCCCGGGCGGGCACGTAGGGCTCCCAGACGCTGGCGCCGTACGCCTCGGCCACCTCGGCCACGCGCAGCGCCGACTCGGTGGTGCGCTGCTGGTGGTTGACCACGATGCCGGCCAGCTGCAGGCGCCGGTTGTAGTGCTCGGCCACCACATCGCGGGTGCGCAGCACGTTTTCCACCCCGCGCAGGCTGGCGGCGCTGGGCTCGGTGACCACGACGACGTGGGTGGCCGCCACGAAGCCCAGGACGACCAGCCGGCCGATGCTGGGCGGACAGTCGATGAGCACCACGTCGTAGCCGCTGAGCCCGTCCAGCGCCTTGGCCAGCCGGAACTCGCTGCCGGGGGACAGGTCGGTCTCGCGCTCGGCCAGGTCCAGCGTGGAGCCGATGACGTCGATGCCGCTGCCCCAGGCCGCGCGCTGGACGGCCTCGCCGGCCACGCCCTTGGCGTCGGCGTAGATCACGTCGTTGACGTTGCGCACGTCGTCCAGGGGGTCCAGGCCGAACCACTGCGTCATGTCGGCCTGGGGGTCCAGGTCGATGCACAGCACCCGCAGGCCACGCCTGTCGAGGGCTGCGGCGAGGCCGACGACCGTGGAGGTCTTGCCCACGCCGCCCTTCTGGTTCGTGAACGCCACCGTCAACATGCAGGCATGTTTACAAGCTGACATGCCTGCAATGCCCTAGGCGCGCCGCGTGTTGCCAAAGCACCCCGCCGACGCCGCCAAACACCGACGACACGCCGACGGAGCGCGACACACAGACGATTTTGGACGCAAGCCAGCCGACCGTGAAGGCGCTGAGGAGAGCCTGGGAGCACCTCAGCGACAACCGCTCGCCGCATCCGTCGTAGCAGGTCATGGCCCGACATGGCTCGTCATGGCACGTGCAGATGCATCTCCTCCCGACGGTAAAGGTGTGTACGAAACCGTTGCGGGAGAGAGCTTTTGCTACGCGGGTACGCCCGGACCGTGTCGTCGACGCCCCGTAGAGTCGAAGACCTCGGCATCGTGCGCACCCCGGCGCGTGAGGCCGGCATGCAAGGGGCCCCGGCGGGGGGACTGCCATCCCGTAGTCCCGCCGGGGCCCGTGACCAGCTCGCTACTGATCCGGAAGGTGATGCCGCTCATGCATCGGCCCTCGCACGCCCAGTCCACCATGCCCGTGGCCGTGGTGGCAGCCCTCAGTTCTGCCCGGGAGCCGCTGGGGTGGTTCCTCATGATCGCCGGGGTCGGCCTGTACGGCTGGCACCAGGACGTTGTGGCCTTGGGAGCCCTGCTGGTGGCGGGCGCCGCCGTGCTGGACGTCCCGCTGTCCTTGCCCTGGCCCAAGGCGTAGCTCCCGGGCACCAGCCGCGCCGGCGCGAGCTTCCCCTCACGCGCCGGCGCGGCCGGTGTGCTGCGCACCGTGCCAGTCGGGTCCGACACGACGGAGGAGCGGGGCACTCGGCCCCGCTTTAGGCCACCAAGGCGGTGGGCACTAGCGGTCACATCCACCTCGATCGTGACGCAGCCCCACGGGCACAGCGTCATCCACAGGACGGGCCAGTCCACGACCCGTCCACCGGCCGTGCACGCCGCTGACCACAAGGGCGTCCACACTTCCCGTCCGTCCGGTGCCGTGCGTCTGACGTCAACACGCCGAGCGCACGCGACACGCCGTACACCTAAGGCGAGGATTTGATCACAGGGAGTGATGAGGCGGAATGCCTTAAGCCTCTGACCTGCGAAAACGGAACCACGCCGAAAATCCACAACCCCGTCCCCAGGAGATGCGAATGACGCTGGTGTGACACACCAACTTGTGGCGACTGGACGCCTCCACCGCCGTGGGTACTGTCGAAGGGACCGGCAGGTACGTGAACGCACGAAAGCCCGGCGAGTCCAGGGGGCAACCTGGGCCGGGCTCTCGTGATCTTGCTGGTTCTCGTATGTCCCAATCCCCTGAACCTTGGAGCTCTAATGGGATGGAACCGCGCCCGAACTTACGCCAGGCGCGAATGCCTGTCGAACCCGCCCCGCGGCGTGTTGTGGGCCATCGGCACCGCGCTGCTCTTGGTCGTCCCGTTGCTCATCTGGCGCCACCCGCTGATGGACCCTCGCCTGCTGTGGGTCCCGGTCGTGGCCGGTATGAGCCTGCTCGGGGTGCCGCTGGTGGTCACCCGCTGCGGCGCCACTGAGCAGTCCGGCTGACCTCTGGGCTCGGTGGGGAGCCGGCTCCGCACCGGGGCTAGGCCCGGTGCGGATCAGGACACCTCGCGCCGGTGCAGGCCCTGCAGTTCCTCCAGCCACACGCGGAAGCCATGCGTCAGGGCCCGCGGCGGCAGCTGGGGCGGCAGGCTGCGCCCCAGCTCACGCGGCCGCTCGGGCGGGGTGGGCAGCAGCTCGGTGGCTCCGCGTAGGTCGCGCAGCCACTGGCCGATGGGGGGCTGGTCACCGTGACCGAGCTCCAGCAGCTCGGCGCGGTGCTCACCCGGTAGCCAGGACCACCACACGTCGAAGTCGTGCCCGCCCCACCAGTGGTCCGGCCACCCCTCACGCCCACCCCCGCAGACCACGCTCCCGAAGATCACGCCCACGGAGACACGATGCCCCGCTGGCCCGACGTCAGGACCTCCCAGCGCACCCGGCAGGAGCGCACGGCGGCCGCCGCCACCCGGCACGGGCTGGCGTGGACCGCGGCTGAGGACGCCGAGCTGGCCGTGTGCGTCAGCGACGAGGACCTGGAGGCGTTCGCGCTGCGCTGGGGACGACGCTTCGCCTCGGTGGAGCAGCGCCGCCGCCGCCCGCGCACCGGCGCCCAGCGCCCCTACCGGCCCACGACGTGAGGACCGGGACGTGAGGACCGGGACCGCTCAGCCCGAAATCGGCATCGGTAGCTGCTGAGGCGCCGACTCCTGCGTCCGGGGCCCCCTGCGTGCGTGAGCCAGCAGGGGATCAGGCGGCACGAGAGCGGGGAGCGAGGGACCGGGGGAGCGGGGGAGCGGCCCGCGCCTCAGTCTTGGTCCTCGACCTGACCTGCGGCCCGGCCCCCGCTGTGACCCTCGATCCGGCCCTCGATCTGGCCCTGGCCCTCAAGCTGGCCTTGGCCCGGAGCTGGGGCCGGGGTGGGGAAGCAGCGCCGGCAGCGATCGAGCCGCGCGATCGTGGGGAAGTCGGCCGGTGGCAGGTGCTCCCAGGCCCGGTCCAGGCGCAGGCGCACCCCGCAGCCCATCCGCTGCGGCGGGTGGCCTTCGCCAGCGGGCAGGTGCCAGGTGGGCTGACCGGTCACCGTGCGCACCGCGTACCCGGCAGGCACCGGCTCACGGGCCTCTGCGGCCCCTGCGGCGTCCTGGCCGGCGTGGCGGGTCTGGTGGGCTGTGCCGGGTGTCCAGTCGCGGTCGAAGTGCTCCCAGATCCAGTCGGCGGTCTGCAGGGCGATCTGGGTGGCCAGTTCTTCGTCCACCAGCGTGTCCTGGCGCAGGTCGGCGGCGGCGGTGAGCACGTCGGCGCGCCAGGCGACCTGGTCGCCGCTGGTGTGCCGGAAGGTGCGGTAGGCCCAGCGGCGCAGCTCGTCGTAGAAGGCCCGCGCCAGCGGGTCGCGGCTGCTCCAGCGCGCAGCGCTCACGAGGCGACCTGCCCGGCCTGGGTGTCCTCCCCCTCCAGCTGCCCCGCAGGCTGCCCTGCGGGCTCCTGAGCGGCCTCCTGAGCGGCCTTCTGCGCCATGTCCTGTGCTGTCTGGGCAGCCTTCTTGGCCTCGGCGATAACCCGGCCCACGGTGCCCAGCGGGATGCCGGTCTGCTCGGCGATCTCACGCATCTTCAGCCCCTGCGCCCGCAAGGCCAGGACCTGCTCACGCCGGGTACGGGCACGGGCCAGGAAGTCCTCGCGCGGCTCAGCCACGTGCCGGCGCACCGTGCTGGGGTGCACGCCGAGCTTCTCGGCGGCTTCACGAGCGGTCATCTTCCGCCGCGCTGGCCTCAGGGCACCCACGCCTACACCTCCGCCCACTGCTCGGCCGTCACCTTCTGACGTGCCAAGGATGCCGCCTCGGTGGCCTTGGCGACGTTGCGACGGCGCGCCTCCGTCTGCGCCGGCGTCGTCATACGACCGGCGACCCCGCCGCCGTTGGCGGCGCCCTTGGCGCGGGCTTGGGCGGCGCTGGGCTGGGCGGCGCGCTTGCGCCCGCGGGCGCTCTGGATGCGCACCAGGCCCTCACGGCTGAGGGTGCGCCAGGTCCAGCGGGCCACCGAGCCGGCGATGCCGTGCACCTCGGTGGCCGACAGCGGCCGGGCCGGGTAGCGCTCCAGGTTCAGCATGAGCGCGTGGGCCTCGGTGACCTGCTCCCACTCGCCCAGGTCCTCGTAGCGGTAGCGGGCCCGGTAGGCCCACCCGCGCAGCTCATCGAACAGGTCGCTGTTGCGGCCCAGCCCGCTGCGCTGCTCGGGCCGCTTGGGCAGGCGCTTCGGCAGCAGCTCACCCAGCCCGGCGGCCAGCTCCCGCAGCTCGTAGGGCTGGGCGCGGCCCCAGTGCGGGTACCAGTCCTCGTGCACCGGGTTCTTGGTCAGCAGCCCGTTGAAGGCCCGGTCGCCGTCCAGGGCCTGACGCAGGCCCTCCTGCACCCGGGCGGCGAAGTGCAGCGGGGCGGTGCGCGCGGCATCGGTGCGGCAGACCGGCTCGGCCAGCACCCAGCCCACGTGCCCGCGCCCACTGACCCCCTCGGCCACCCAAGACGGCTCGGGGTGGTGGCGGGGCAGGCCGATGGCCCGCATCAAGGTGTCGGGGTGGTCCACGTCGATGACCAGCATCGACAGCAGCGCCTTGGGGGAGTGCTCCAGGTAGCGCCGCCGCAGCGCCTGCTCACGGCTCTGGCGCCAGATGCCGCGGGTGAAGTCATCGGTGGCCAGCGGACGGCGCGGGGACCAGCCCTGCGTCCACGAGTGCGCATCCAGCCGCGCGACCGTCCCTGGCATGGCCGTCACCGTGGCAGCAAGATCGACACCCGCCGCCGGGACACGCCGCCGCGTCCTCAATTTTTTTCGGGTGGCGCTCACCGTGTGCCTAGCCAAGTCAAGGTGGTTCCGGTCGGCGCCCCTCCCCGTCCTGCTCCCGGGCCTTTCTGTCAGGTCCGCGCCACCGCCTGCCTGCCCCGGGGTGCCCGCCTGCTCATGCGCTTGACCCCTGCCACCGCCGCTGCTGCCAGCAGGCACGCTCCCGCAGCCGTGACCGTCAGGATGAGCCAGCCCATCACCCCTAGGGCGGCATCCTGGGCGACCAGGGGTGCGAAGGCCGCTACGGCGGCGGGGACCACGGCCAGAGCCGGTCCCGTCCAGGAACGAACCTTGACCTCGGCGATCACGGTGGCGGCCAGCAGCGTGGCCAACGCCCCGGCGTAGACCCAGGCGGGCACGACGTCCCCACCCACGACGTCTCCACCCACGCCGGCCTCGCCTCCGGGCAGCCAGGCCAGCCACCCCCACCCCGCGCTCGAGGCGACCGCGGCCACGGCCGCGGCCCACCCCCGTCGCCGCGCCGGCACCCGGCGCCACCCCGCGACCGCACCGGTCACGCCCAGGGCCAAGACGCAGGACAGGGCCACGTACCCCAGCGCCAGCACCACCAGCGGCTCCAGCCACCACCGTTCCTCGCTCACGGCGACCAGCACGATCAGGGCCAGGACGAGCAGGCCGGTGCCGACAGCGGTGGTCACCAGCCCGGCCAGCGGCTGCACCCACCGGTCGGCCAGCACCACCACGACGGCCAGCAGCCCCAGCCACGCCAGCAGCAGCCCCACCCAGCCCTGCGTCCACTGCACCCGGCCCAGTGCCTCCAGCAGCAGCCACCCGCCGGTCTGCACCCCGGCGGCGACCGCGACCGCGACCGCACCCCTCACCAGCACCCGCCGCCGGCCCGACCCCTGCTTCAGCTCTCGCTCCGGGTCTGGCTGCCGATCCGAGTCTGCGGGCGCTGAGGAGGGCGAGGCAGGAGGCGCATCGGACGCCGGGCCGCGACCGGAGCTACGCCCCGAGCTACGACCGGGGACAGGGCCGGGGGCAGGACCGGAGCCGGGGTGCACCGGCCCACTGTGCCCGGCGCCGCCCGCTCGCCACGGGCGATCGGCGGGCCCGCCGTCCCGGACGGCTCACCCCGGTGCACGAGCTGCACTGGGCGCTGCACGGTGGGTGCCCGCGCTGACGCTCACTCGTTAATCGGGGCACGGCGTGCAGCAGTCGGCGTGCTCGATGGCACGACCGAGTGCACGACCAGGTGCAGGTGCGCGGGTGCGCCGTCGGGACGGTCACCGCCGCCGTCACCGCTGGTGGTGGTGCAACAGGCGTGGTGGTGGTGCAACAGGTAGTGCACCCGGGTGGGTCGCCCAGCGCACAGCGGCGCAGCGTGCCGTGACGCTGGCACGCTGATCTCATGGCCGCGCCGGCGCCGATGTCCAGGACTCGCCTGAGGGTCGCCCTCACGTGCTGGGTCATCGTTTCGGCTGGGGGCGTCGTCTCGATGACCCGCGGTTTCGCCGACGCAGGAGACCGGGTCCTGGGAGTCATCGGGCTGCTGCAGACCGTGCTCGCCGCGGGCTTGGCGCTCACCACGGTCTTGGAGCAGCGACGTCGACGACGCAGCACGCCGCAGGACTCTTGAGGCTCAGCTCTCGATCAGACCCGGCAGACCCGGCAGATCCACCAGGTCTGGTGGTGCCGCGCTGCCCGTGAGCTCGCCGCGGTGCTGCGTGCTGCTGGGTGCTGCTGGGTGAGGGGTCAACGCGCGACAGCGACGACGCCGGGCGTGGCTTTCCCCGCCCGCGCGCAGCGCACGGCACACGCATCGGCGACCAGGCTCAGCGCGTGAGGGTCCCGTCCCTGGAGTCACCCGCGCCAGGCGCTGGCGCCGGTACGCGCGCAGCGCAGGCCCGTGTATTCGCCCGTGTCTCCGTCTGGGTCCCTGTCCGTGTTGCTGTCGGGTCGGCGCCTCTTTTTCCCTGATCCGCTCACGGCTCGGGCGCGCATTCGACGTGCACCAGGCAGGTCAGCTGCGCGTACAGGGGCACCTCGACCCACTCCTCGCCGTCCTGGACGGGCTCGCCGCACTCCTGACACCGGCGCCCGCCTGGACCCGCCGGCGGCACGTCGCCGCGCAGGTCGGCCAGCAGTTGCTCCAGCACCGGCGGTGGCCACCAGCCCTGCGGTCGCCCGTCGACGGGGGAGACACCCACCGGGACGACGGTGACCCCGTGCATGGCCAGGCCGGTGGCCAGGTCCTCAGGCAGCAGCTCGCTCTCGTCCAGGCGCAGCAGCCGGCCGCGGTCGACGGCATCGAGCTGGTCCCACCACGCCCCGACGGCGTCGGCTTGTCTCACCGCCCCAGGCTCACCCGTCGGGTGCGCAGGCGGCAACGGCCACCCGGGCGGTGCGAGGTCAGGGCCGCTGCAGCGCCCCGCGCAGTCCCGGCAGCGGTCACGCACCACCCGCCGCATGCCGATGCCCCACCGTGGACCAGACGAGCCCGGGCCGGGCGATGACCCCCGACGAGATCCGCGTGATGAACGAACGCGTGGCCGCGATGACCCGCGCCGGCATCGAACATCAGCGCGCCCACCCCA
>NZ_JBJLSH010000063.1:0-18436 GCF_050871905.1 Kineococcus haloalkalitolerans | reverse complement strand
CACCCCTCCCGGCGGCGGGAGGGGTGGTGAGCGCGCCAGGAGCCGGTCCGGGCAGGTTTGCCGAGGTGGCAACAGCGCTGGCCCCGGCGCCGCGGGACCCCGCACGCTGCCGGGGTGAGCGAGCACAGCGCGGAGCACGTCCCGGAGGACTACTTCGAACCGGCGTCCTGGGAACGCCGCTACGCCGGCGAGGGCACCTGGTGGAGCGGCGCGCCCAACGCGCAGCTGGTCGACCTGGCCGCCGGCCTGGCGCCCGGCACCGCCCTGGACGTCGGCTGCGGCGAGGGCGGCGACGTCGTGTGGCTGGCGCAGCGCGGCTGGCGGGTCACCGGCGCCGACTTCTCCGAGAACGGGCTGGCGCGCGCGGCCCGCCACGCCGAGCAGGCCGGGGTCGCCGACCGCCTCGACCGGTGGCGGGTCGACGCCCGCGAGTTCGACGCGGGCGGGCGCACGTGGGACCTGGTGACGACGCACTTCCTGCACCCGCCGGACGCGGGGATGGCCGACGTCGTGCGCCGCCTGGCCGCGGCCGTCGCCCCCGGCGGTCACCTGCTCGTCGTCGGCCACTCCCCCTCGCAGCACCACACCCAGCTCGACGCGGCGAAGGTGCGGGCGATGTGGCTGGCGCAGGACCTCGTCCCCGCCCTGCCGGAGGGGTTCGAGGTGCTCGTCGTGGAGCAGCGCCCGCGCACCGTCGTCCACGACGGGCGCACGTTCGACGTCGACGACTCCACCCTGTTCGCCCGCCGCCGCGGCTGACCCGGCTGACACGGCTGACACGGCGCGTGCGAAGGCCCCGCACCCGGGACGGGCGCGGGGCCTCCGCACGCCGACCCGCGCGCGGCGCTCAGTCGGCGATGGCCGCCACGGGCGAGGTGCGCGCGGCCCGGCGCGCCGGCAGGACCGAGGCCAGCACGCCCGCGAGCGCCGCGACGGCGACGATCCCGGCGACCTGCGCCCACGGGACGTCGAGCACGACGGGGCCCTCCGCGGAGAGCACCGAGGAGGTGCCCGCCAGCCCGTAGGCGGTGCCCAGCACGACGCCGAGCACCCCGGCGACCCCTGCCACGAGCAGCGCCTCCCAGGCCAGCAGGGCGCGCAGCTGGCCGCGGGTCAGCCCGAGGGCGCGCAGCAGACCGGACTCCTGCCGGCGCTCGACGACCGACAGGGCCAGGGTGTTGCCGACGCCCAGCAGGGCGATGAGGACGGCCACCCCGAGCAGGCCGGTGACGACCAGCAGCATCGTCGTCAGGACCTGGTCGAAGGCGGTGCGCACGGCCACGACACCGCTGACGCCGCTGCTGGGCAGTGCCCCGGCGACGACCTCGGTGACCTCGTCGACGACGCGGCCCTGCGCGTCGGCGTCCAGGGCGGCGTCCAGGCGCAGCCACGCGGTGGACACCGGCGCGTCCGGGTCGGCGCGCAGCAGGTCCTCCGCGCGCAGCAGCGTGCCCTGCTCGGAGTCGGGGGCGACGACCACGCGCAGCTGCACGGGCGCACCGCCGGGCGCGGACACCCCCACGCTCTGCCCGTCGGCCAGGCCGAGGACTTCGGCGGAGTACCCGGACACGACGACCTCGCCGGGGCCGGGCAGCGGCGCGCGCTGCTGCGAGCGGACCACGCCGGCGGCCGCCGCGGTGTCGACGCCCGCCGCGGACGTGCTCCCGCCGGTGCTCAGCTCCACCTCGCCCTCCAGCACCGGGACCGCCCCCGCCACCCCGGGCAGGGTCCGCAGCTGCTCCAGCAGGGCGTCGTCGACGGGCTCCTCCCACGAGGAGACGACGACGTCCGTGGGGTAGCCGGCCTCCAGCAGGTCGCCGGCGGTGGCGCGGGTGGAGGAGGCGCCCACGACCATCGCGGTGGTGAGGGTGACGCCGATGAGCAGCGCGGTCGCCGTGGCGGCCGTGCGGCGGGGGTTGCGCACCGCGTTGCCGGCGGCCAGCCGCGCCGGGACCCCCGCGCCGCGCACCAGCCGCCCGGCCAGCCCCACGGCCGCGGGCACGAGGCGCTGGCCGAGCAGGACGACGCCGACGAAGCTGACCGCCCCGGCCAGCACGGCCGGCTCCAGCGCGCCGCGGGTGGAGAACAGCACCAGGGCCGCGGCGGACGGCACGGTGAGCGCGACGCCGGCGACCAGGCGCAGCAGCCCGCCGCGCGAGCGGACCGGGGCGGGCGCCAGCGGGCGCAGCGCGGCCAGCGGCGCCACGCGGGTGGCGGCGCGGGCGGGCGCCAGCGCGGCCAGGACCGTCACGACGGTGCCGACCACGACACCGGCGACGAGGGCGTGCACCGGCACCTGCAGGGTGCCCAGCGGGACGGGCGAGTCGGCGTCCGCGGCGACGCGCGCCACCACCGCCGCCAGGCCCGTCCCGGCCGCCGCGCCCGCCAGCGAGGCCAGCGCCCCGACGACGAGGGCCTCCAGGAGCACCGAGCGGGACACCTGGGCGCGGGTGGCGCCCACGCAGCGCAGCAGCGCCAGGTCGCGGGTGCGCTGGGCCAGCAGGACCGCGAACGTGTTCGCGATGACCAGGCCCGCCACGAGGACGGCGACCGCGCCGAAGACGAGCAGCACGGAGGTCAGGGCGGCGGCGTCGCCGGTGAACGCCGACGCCCGCTCCTCGGCGGCCTCCCGGCCGCTCACCGCGGTTAGCTCCCCCGGCAGGGCGGCGGCGACCGCGTCGAGGACCGCCTCGGCCGCCGGGCCCGCGGCCGCGCCGCCGGCCGCGGCCGCCCGCAGCCGCGTCACGGGCGCGTCCCAGGTGCGCAGCTGCTCGTCGGTGGCGAACACCCGCCCCGCGTAGCGGGCGGTCGGGTCGCCGGTGAGGTCGACGACGCCGACGACGCGGACCCGCTCGGTGAACTCCCGGGCGTCCTCCGACGACGGCAGGACGGTGACGCTCAGCTCGTCGCCCACGGCGGCGCCGGTTCGCTCGCTGACGGCGACCTCGCCGGCGGTGGCGGGCAGCCGGCCGGCGAGCACGTCCTCCCAGCGCAGGGGGCCGGGCGCGGTGACCGCGTCGGCCTGGGCGTACGTGCTGCCCGTGCGCCCGGGCAGCTGCACCTGCACGCCCGTGGAGCGGTCGGCGGCGACCTGCGCCACCTGCCCGGCGGGCAGTTCGCGCAGGCTCCGTTCCGCGGCCCGCAGGGCGGCGCCGGTGGCGGCCGGGTCGCCGTCCAGGTCCGTCCCCTCCACGGGGGTGACGACGGCGGCCGCGGAGGTGAACGGCTTGCCGACGGCGTCGAGCAGGCTGGCGCCCGCGGAGGCGTTGAGCACCAGGGTCGCCACGACGAACGCGACCGCGATGACGACGGCCAGGCAGGAGGCGAGGACGCGGGCGCCGTGGGCGCGCAGCTGCGCCAGGGTGGTCCGCAGCACGGTTCAGGCCCCCAGGGTGCGCAGGGCGTCGAGGACGTCGTCGGGCGTGGGATCGGTCAGCCCGCCGGCCAGCCGGCCGTCGGCCAGCAGCACGACGCGGTCGGCGTACCCGGCGGCCACGGGGTCGTGGGTGACCATGACGACGGTCTGCCCGAACTCGCGGACGCTGGCGCGCAGCAGGCCCAGCACCTCCGCGCCGGCGCGCGAGTCGAGGTTCCCGGTGGGTTCGTCGGCGAACACGACGTCGGGCCGTGGCAGCAGGGCCCGGCCCACCGCGACGCGCTGCTGCTGCCCGCCGGACAGCTCGGACGGCTTGTGCCGCAGGCGTTCGCGCAGGCCGAGGCGGGTGACGACCTCCTCGTGCCAGGCGCGGTCGGGGGTGCGCCCGGCCAGCTGCAGCGGCAGGACGAGGTTCTCCCCCGCGGTCAGCACGGGCAGCAGGTTGAACGACTGGAACACGAAACCGACGCGGTCGCGGCGCAGCCGGGTCAGCTCGGCGTCGCGCAGCGCGGTGAGCTCGGTGTCGCCGAGGAACACCCGCCCGGCGGTCGCGGTGTCCAGACCGGCCAGGCAGTGCATGAGCGTGGACTTGCCGGAACCCGACGGGCCCATGATGGCGGTGAACTCACCGCGGGCGAACTCCACGTCGACGCCGGCGAGGGCGTGGACGGCGGCGTCCCCGCGGCCGTACGTCTTGCGCAGGCCGGTGGCGCGCACGGCGGGCGCGCCGGCGCGCAGCACCTCCGGCGACGGGACGGGTCGCGGTACGGGCACGGGTCTCCTCCTCGGGTCGCGGCCGCCGGGTGCCCGGTGGCCGTCCTCCGACGGTAGGAACTCCGTGCCCGGTGCCGCGTCGGGCGCCGAGCGGATCTCCGCGCGGCCCGCGCGTCGCCCCGGCGGTGGAGGCGTCCTCGCCGGCGTCCTCCCGCGGGTGGACGCGCGGCGGGCCTCAGCGCGCGTCGCGCAGCACGTCACCGGGCTGCACGAGCCCGGCGGTGTAGGCCAGGACGACGGCCTGCACGCGGTCGCGCGAACCGGTCTTGGCCAGCACCCGCCCGACGTGCGTCTTGACGGTGGCCTCGGAGACGACGAACCGGGCGGCGATCTCGCCGTTCGTCAGCCCGTGCGCCATGCACTCCAGCACCTCCAGCTCGCGCGGGGTGAGGTCGTCGGGCAGGCGGGTCTCCGGCGCGGCCGAGGGTTCGGCGCGCAGGAGCGGACCGACGTGCTGCAGCAGCCGGCGGGTGGAGCTGGCGGCGATGACGGCGTCCCCGGCGTGGACGGTGCGCACGGCGGCGAGCATCTCCTCCGGCGGGGCGTCCTTGAGCAGGAAACCGCTGGCGCCGGCGGCGATGGCGGCCACGACGTACTCGTCGAGGTCGAACGTGGTGAGCACGACGACGCGGGGCGCGGTCCGCCCCTGCGGCAGCGCGGCCGCCGTGAGGCGCCGGGTGGCCTCGATGCCGTCGACGCCGGGCATGCGCACGTCCATGAGGACCACGTCGCAGTCGGTGCGCTCGACCAGCGCGACGGCGGCCAGGCCGTCGGAGGCCTCGCCGACGACCTCCAGGTCGGGCTGGGAGTCGATGACCATGCGGAACCCCGCGCGGACGAGCTGCTGGTCGTCGACGAGGACTACGCGGACGGCGGGCACGGGACCTCCGGGGCGGTGCGGGACGGGCGCGGACGAGGCGGGTCAGGACGTGTACGGCAGCGTCGCACGGACGCGGAACCCGCCGCCGGGACGGGGCCCGGCCGAGGCGCTGCCGCCGTGCAGGCGCGCGCGCTCGGCCATCCCCAGCAGCCCCTGCCCGCCCGGTGCCGCCGGCGGCACCGCGGCGGCGCCGCGGCCGTCGTCGTCGACGCCCAGGCGCAGGGCGTCGGCGTCCCAGCGCACCTGCACCTGCGCGCGGGCGGCGGGACCGGCGTGCTTGAGGACGTTGGTGAGGGACTCCTGCACGATCCGGTAGGCGGCCAGCCCGACGGCCGGCGGCAGCTCGCGCGGCTCGCCGACGACGTCGAGGGAGACGTCCAGACCGCTGGCGCGCACCTGCTCCACGAGGTCGCCGATGCGCGCGGCGTCCGGCTGCGGCGCCCGCTCGTCGCCGGGCCCCTGGCGCAGGACGCCCAGGAGGTTGCGCATGTCGGCCAGCGCCTGCCGGCCGGTCGCCGAGATCGTCCCGAGGACCTCGGCGGCCGCGGCGGGGTTCGCGGCCGCCGCGTACCGCCCGCCGTCGGCCTGGGCGATGATCACCGACAGGGAGTGGGCGACGACGTCGTGCATCTCTCTGGCGATGCGCTGGCGCTCGGCGGTCGCGGCCAGCCGCGACTCGTTCTCCCGCTCGTTCTCCAGCAGCCGCGCGCGCTCGCGCAGCGCCACCTCGTTGGTGCGGAACGCCCGGCGCAGGCTGCCCAGCAGCCAGGTGGCCACGACGAGGACGGCGAGGAACGCGACGGCGGCCAGGAGGGAGGCCGGGTCGGCGTAGCCCCACGTCAGCAGCACGTAGCGCACCGGGGCGATGAGCGCGCCCGCCAGCCCCAGCAGCAACCCGCCGCGCGCGGCCCACGGGGCGGCGTAGGCGGCCAGGGAGTACAGCGCGACGAGCACCGCGGCGTTGGCGGGCAGCGGGTCGTTCGACAGGACCGTCTGCAGCAGGCCACCGGTGGCCACCAGCGCGCCGGAGACCTCCGGCCGGGCCCGGCGCAGCGCCAGCGGCGCGCACATCAGGACGCTGACGAGGACGGCGCCGGGCCCGGTGGCCGTCGCCAGGCCCGCGCACACCAGCGTGAGCAGCGCCGCGCCCAGCACGTCGAGGAGCAGGGCGTTGGCCCGCGTCCAGGCGACGAACCGGTCGAAGACGTCCTGCGGGTGCTGCGGGTACTGGGTCGGTTGGAGCGGCACCGCACGAGCGTAGGAGCCGCGCCGCGCGCGGTCGTCAGCCCGCGGGACCAGCCCCGCCTCGGCCCGGGGTCTGACCCGCGGCCCGGGCGGCCTCGTGGGCGCGGGCGGGGAACTGCGTGGCCAGCTTCCCGCCGGAGACGTCGACCAGGGTGCCGGTGATGTAGGACGCGGCGTCGCTGGCCAGGAACAGCAGCAGGTCGGCGACGTCGTCGGCGCTCTCCCAGCGGCGCAGGGACAGCGTGTCCAGCAGGCGCTCCTGGGCGGCCGGGTCCATGTCGGCGAAGCCGTTCATGGCGGTGGGGACCATGCCGGGCGCGTAGGCGTTCACGGTGATGCCCCACGGGCCCAGCTCGGAGGCCAGGACGCGGGTGAACGCCACGACGGCGGCCTTGGACGCCGCGTAGGCGGCGCTGCCGACGCTGGGCACGACGGCCGCGAACGAGGCGGCGTTGAGGATGCGGCCGCGCCCGGCGCGCTTCATCACCTCGGCGGCGGCCCGGCTGACGAGGAACGTGCCGCCGGCGTTGACGTCCAGGCAGGTGCGCCAGCGCTCCCACGTGAGGTCGGCGACCTGCCCCTCGACGTTGACGCCGGCGTTGTTGACGAGCACGTCGAGGGTGCCGTGGCGCTGCACGACCCGCTCGACGGCCCGGTCCACCGAGGCGGGGTCGACGACGTCGCAGGCGACCTGCTCGACGCCGGGCACCGGGTCGGGGTCGGGCGCGAGGTCGAAGGAGGCCACCCGGGCGCCCTCGGCGGCGAAGCGGGCGGCCACCGTGCGGCCGATCCCGCGGGCGGCGCCGGTGACGACGACGACGCGGTCGGACAGGTCCAGGTGCACGTCGGCCTCCTCGCCCCGGTGCCCGGCCGGCACCCGGCGGGCATGATGTCGCACCGTGAGCGTAGCGAGCGGGGAACCGGAAGCGGCGGTGCGGGAGCGGGACGGGCGGGTGGTGTGGGTCACCGGCGGCGGCAGCGGGGTCGGCCGCGCGGTCGCGCTGTCGGCGGCCGCGGCGGGCTGGTCCGTCGCCGTCAGCGGGCGCCGGCCCGGTCCGCTGGAGGAGGTCGCGGCCGAGGTCGCCGGCGCGGGCGGGGACGCGCTGGCCCTGACCCTGGACGTGCAGGACGTCGACGCGGTGGCCGCCGCCCGCCGCGCCGTCGTCGAGCGGTTCGGGCGGCTGGACGCCCTGGTGCTGGCGGCCGGGCTGAACACCCCGCGGCGGCGCTGGGACGACCAGGACGTGCGCGAGGTCCACGACGTCATCGCCACGAACCTGTCGGCGCCGGTCACCGTGGTGGACGCCGCCCTGCCGGACCTGCGCCGCACCGGCGGCGTCGTCGTGGTGGTGTCCTCCATCGCCGCCTGGCGGCCCTCCCCCGGCGCGGGGGTGGCCTACTCGGCCAGCAAGACGGCGCTGGGCGCGCTGGTGCGCACCCTCAACGAGCAGGAGGCGCCGCACGGGGTGCGCGCCTGCCACCTGTGCCCGGGCGACATCGCCACGGACTTCCTCGACCAGCGCCCGCAGGTGCCCGATGCCGCCGCCCGCGCCGTCATGCTGACACCGGCCGACGTGGCCGGCACCGTGCAGTTCGTGCTGGACGCCCCCGCGCACGTGCGGGTGGACGAGCTGGTCGTCTCCCCCGTCGTCCGGGGGTGACGCGGCTCCGGCCGCCACCTGGCGGGGGCGGCCGGAGCGGGGCCCCGGGGTTCAGGCCTCCAGGGTGGTGTTCATCTCGTCGGCGAACTGCTGCGGCGTGATCGACAGGTTGAACAGCCGCTCGATGTTCTCCAGCAGCTTGTCGGCGGCCGTCGGCGACAGCGCCTGGTCCCAGGACTGCTGGAACGTGGAGGCGCCGGAGGCCAGGTCGTAGACGAACTGCAGCCACTCGGCGTCCTCGGAGCCCTCGAACTGGCTGTCGGAACCCAGGACGATCGGCACCGACCCGCTCTCGATCCACGCCTGCGTGGTGGCGTCGGTGACCAGGCCCTCGGCCAGGAACTTCTTGGCCGCCTCCTTCTCCTCGTCGGTGGCGCTGGCGGCCACCGCGTAGTACCCGGAGGGGTTGCCGACGGTCGCGCTGGGGTCGCCCGCGCCGCCCTCGACGGTGGGGAACGTCATCCAGCCGAGGTCGCCGCCGGTGACGAAGTCGCCGCCGTCGGCCTTCATCGACCCGTACGTCCACGCGCCGTGCAGCATCATCGCGGCCCGGCCGGTGTAGAGCAGGGCCTGGTCGGCGTTGGTGTCCGCCGCGATGGAGGCGAATCCGGTGACGAAACCCCCGGCCTCGACGAGCTCCTGCGTCTTGGTGAGCGCGTCGATCGAGGCGGGCTGCGACCACGCGTCGGGCTCGCCGTCGTAGATGGACTGGAACAGCTCGGCGCCGCCGATGCGGTCGTACAGGTACTCCAGCCACATCATGTTCGTCCAGCGCGACTGCCCGCCGAGCGAGATGGGGGCGATGCCGGCGTCGTTGAACACCGGGACCAGCGCCATCAGCTCGTCCCACGTGGCCGGCGGCTGCGCGCCGACCTGCTCGAACACGGCCCTGTTGTAGTAGAGGACGATCGGGGTGACCGCCTCGCACGGCACCGCGTAGACGCGGTCGTCGACGGTCGCGGCGGCGAAGGCGCTGGGGAACAGCTTGTCCCGCAGCTCGGTGTTCTCCTCGAAGAACCCGGTGAGGTCCTCGACCTTGTCGTTGCGCACGTAGTCGCGCAGGCCGCCGCCGCCCCAGCTCGGCAGGATCGTCGGCGCCTGGTCGGCGCCCATCGCGGTGCGGATCTTCGTCTTGTAGGCGTCGTTCTGGAACGCGGTCAGGGCGATCGCGGCGTCCTCGTTCGCCGCGTTGAACGCGTCGACGGCGTCGGTGCGGATCCCCTCGCCCGGCTGGCCGGTGAGGATCCACATGCTCGCCCCGCCCTCGGCCGCCTCCCCCGGTCCGGAGGAACCGCCGCAGGAGGTCAGGGCCGCCGCGGTCAGCGGCGTGGCGAGGGCCAGGGTGAGGAAGGAGCGGCGGGAGGCCGGCGAGCTGGTCACGAGGATCTCCGGTGCGCTGCGCGCGGCGCCAGCGCCGCGGGTTCGGGTCGGTGGCCGCGCGACCAGGGGCCACCACCGTCGGTGGACCCGGACGAGCCGGCTCTTATCGTTATAGTCGGCAGCGGCGGGAGCCGTGTCAAGGACTCCCGCGCGCAGGGCCCCGGACGGCGGTGGCGCTACCGTCGTCCTGAGGACCGGACGGTGCGGGGACCGCGAGCGCGGCCCGCCCGACGGACCGTCGGGCGGCCCCAGGAGGAGGTGCGACGTGGTCACCATGCGCGACGTGGCGGCGGAGGCCGGCGTCTCGCCCATGACGGTCTCCAACGCCCTCACCGGCAAGAGACCCGTCAGCGAGCAGACCCGCCAGCTGGTCATGGAGACGGTGGAGCGGCTGGGCTACCAGGTGAACGTGGCCGCGCGCAGCCTGCGCCAGGGCCGCACCGGCGTCGTGGGCATCGCGGTCCCCACCCTGGACAGCCACTACTACAGCCAGCTGAGCCACCGCCTGGTGCGGGGCTTCGCCCAGGCGGGCCTGGCGACCGTCGTGGAGGAGACGCACGCCAGCCGCGAGGGCGAGCTCGCCGCGTTCCGCGACTCCCGCCTCAACGCCTACGACGGCCTGGTCATCGCCGCCCTCGGCCTGACCGAGCGGGAGATCAACGCGCTCAGCCGGGAGGTCCCCGTCGTCGTGCTGGGCGAGCAGGAGCTGCACCAGACCGTCGACCACGTGAGCATGCCCAACGTCGAGGGCGCCGAGTCCGCGACCCGCCTGCTCGTCGAGCGCGGCTGCCGCCGCCTGGCGATCGTGGGCTCGCCGCCCCTGGACGCGCTGGCGACGGCCACCCTGCCCGAGGGCGCGGCGTTCTCCCTGCGCGCGGAGGGTTTCCGCCGCGTCGCGCAGGAGGCCGGGGCCAGCGCCGTGGCGACCCACGCCGGCACGACCCAGGAGGCCGGCGTGCGCTGCGCCCAGCAGCTCCTGGCGCTGCCCGAGCGACCCGACGGCGTCTTCTGCGTCACCGACACGCTCGCCTTCGGCGTGGTGCGCGGGCTGGCCGACCACGGCGTGCGCGTGCCGGAGGACGTCCTCGTCGTGGGTTTCGACGACGTCGAGGACGCCCGGTACCACGTGCCGTCGCTGTCCACGGTGGCTCCGGACCACCAGGCGATCGTCGACCACGCCGTGCGCCTGCTGACCCGGCGCATCGCGGCCCCCGACGCCCCGCCGCAGGACGTCACCGTCTCCCACACCGTCGTCGAGCGGGAGTCCACCCGCCGCGAGCAGCCCGTGCGCGCGGGCGCGGCCCGCCACGCGCGGGCCGGCGCCCGCTAGGAGCGGCGCGCGCCGCCGGAGCCGCGGAACCCGCGCAGCCGCAGGCTGTTCGCGACCACGGAGACGGACGAGAGCGCCATCGCCGCACCGGCGATCATCGGGTTGAGCAGGCCGGCCGCCGCCAGCGGCACCGCGGCGGTGTTGTAGGCGAACGCCCACACCAGGTTCTGCTCGATCGTGCGCAGGGTGCGCCGGGACAGCCGGACGGCGTCGGCGGCGGCGCGCAGGTCGCCGCGGACCAGGACGAGGTCGCCGGCCTCGATGGCGACGTCGGTGCCGGTGCCCATGCTCAGGCCCAGGTCGGCCCGGGCGAGCGCGCCCGCGTCGTTGACGCCGTCACCGACCACGGCGACGGTCCGGCCCGCGGCCTGCAACCGTTCGACGACCTCGACCTTGTCCGCGGGCAGCACCTCGGCGATCACCTCGTCGACGCCGACCTCGGCGGCGACGGCGCGGGCGACGGTCTCGTTGTCGCCGGTCAGCAGGACGGGCCGCAGCCCCAGCGCGCGCAGCTGGGCGACCGCCTCGGCGCTGGTGGGCTTGACGGCGTCGGCGACGACGAGCACGCCGCGGGCCCGCCCGTCCCAGCCGACGGCGACGGCGGTGCCACCCCCCCGCTCGGCGGTGGTCTTGGCGGCCGCCAGCTCGGCGGGGAGGTGCTGCGACCACTGCTCCAGGAGCCGGGCGCGGCCGACGACGACGGCGCGGCCGTCGACGACGCCCTGCACACCGAGCCCCTCGAGGTTCTGGAAGTCCGCCACCGGTGGCAGGTCGCCGGTCTCGGCGGCGGCACCGGCCGCGACCGCACGCGCGATCGGGTGCTCCGAGGCGGCCTCGAGGGCGCCGGCCAGGCGCAGCAGCTCCGCCCGGTCGACGCCGTCGGCGGGGACGACGTCGCGCAGGGTCATCCGCCCGGTGGTCACGGTGCCGGTCTTGTCGAGCACGACCGTGTCGATCCGGCGCGTGGACTCCAGCACCTCCGGGCCCTTGACGAGGATGCCCAGCTGGGCGCCGCGGCCGGTCCCGACCAGCAGCGCGGTCGGCGTCGCCAGGCCCAGCGCGCACGGGCAGGCGATGATCAGGACGGCGACGGCGGCGGTGAACGCGACGCTCAGCGGTTCGCCCGCGCCGGTCCAGAACCCGAGGGTCGCGGCGGCGACCAGGACGACGACGGGGACGAAGACGCCGGAGACCCGGTCCGCCAGGCGCTGGACCCGCGCCTTGCCGTTCTGGGCGTCCTCGACGAGCTTGGCCATCTGCGCGAGCTGGGTGTCCGCGCCGACCCGGGTGGCCCGCACGACGAGGCGGCCGCCGGCGTTGACGGTCGCGCCGACGACGGCGTCGCCGGGGCCGACCTCGACGGGCACGGACTCCCCCGTCAGCGTGCTCACGTCGAGCGCGGAGGTGCCCTCCTCGACGGTGCCGTCGGTGGCGACCTTCTCCCCGGGGCGCACGACGAACAGGTCCCCGACGGCGAGCTGCTCGACGGGGACGCGTTCCTCGCGCCCGTCGCGCAGGACGGCGACGTCCTTGGCGCCCAGCTCCAGCAGCGCCCGCAGCGCGGCGCCCGCGCGGCGCTTGGAGCGGGCCTCGACCCAGCGCCCGAGCAGGAGGAACGTGGTGACGCCGGCCGCGACCTCCAGGTAGACGTCTCCGCTGCCGTCCGTGCGGCTGACGGTCAGCTCGAAGGGGTGCGTCATCCCCGGTTCACCGGCCGTGCCGAGGAACAGCGCGTACGTCGACCAGGCGAACGCCGCGAGCGTGCCCGTGGAGACGAGGGTGTCCATCGTCGCCGCGCCGTGCTTGAGGTTGACCCACGCGGCGCGGTGGAACGGCGCACCGGCCCACAGCACCACCGGCCCGGCGAGGGCGAAGCTGAGCCACTGCCAGTACGTGAACTGCAGGGCCGGGACCATCGCCATCACGACGACCGGTGCGCTCAGCAGCGCGCTGATCGTCACCCGGCGGCGCAGGTCGGCGGCCGGGTCCTGCCCGGCCGGTTCCAGACCGGTGCCGGTGTCCGCGCCGGCCAGCTCGCCGCTGCTGGGCAGCGGCACGCGCGGCGCGGGCAGTTCCGCGGTGTACCCGGCGGCCTCGACGGCGGCCACGAGGTCCTGCGGGCCCAGGTCGCCGGCCCAGGTCACCCTGGCCTTCTCGGTCGCGTAGTTCACGCTCGCGCTGACGCCGTCGAGCTTGTTGAGCTTCTTCTCGACGCGGTTCGCGCAGCTGGCGCAGGTCATCCCGCCGATCGACAGCACCAGCTCGCGCTGGTCGCCCGCGGGGGCGGACGTCTCCGGGCTCATCGGGTGGCTCCTCGTGCGGTGACGGTCGCGGGGACGACGGCCGGCCCGCCGGACGGGGCCCCGGCCACCCGGCCGTGGTCCTCGCCGTGGTCCTCGGTCGTGGTGTCGTGCACCGGGGCCGGCGCGGGACCGGCCGGTCCGCCGGTGGCGGCGCCGACACCGAAGGCCGCGCCGAACGCGACGGCCGCGGCACCGCCGAACGCGGCGAGCTTGAGGGGGGTGCGCACAGCTCCTCCCCGCCTCAGGACCGCACCAGGCGGGCGATCGCCTCGGACGCCTCGCGCACCTTGGCCTCGGCCTCGGGCCCGCCGCGCGCGGCGGCGTCGACCACGCAACCGGCCAGGTGCTCGTCGAGCAGGCCGAGCGAGAACGACTGCAGGGCGCGGGTCACCGCCGACACCTGGGTGAGGACGTCGATGCAGTACTTGTCCTCCTCGACCATCCGCTGCAGGCCGCGGACCTGACCCTCGATGCGGCGCAGCCGCTGCAGGTGCTCGTCCTTGGCGTGGGTGTAGCCGGCCATCGTCCCCTCCTCGGCGCTCGTGCTCGTGCGGGTGCGGCGCGTCAGGCGCCGACGACCTCGTAGCCGGCCTCCTCGACCGCCGCGGCCACGGCGGCGGCGTCGACCGGCCCGTCGGCCTCGACCGCCACGCGGCCGGCGGCGACGTCGACCGAGACGCCGCGCACGCCCGGGACGGCGCTCACCTCGGCGGTGACGGCGCGGGCGCAGTGGTCGCAGGTCATGCCGCTGACGGTGTACTCGGTGGTGCTCACGGTGCTCGTCCTCCCGGTGTCGTGGAGGTACCCCCTGGGGGTACCCGGTACGAGAACGCACGGTACCCCCGCGCTGTTCCCGGTGCCGCCCGGAGCACCGGCCCTCAAGGCGTGGGCGGCGACTGCCGATCACCAGCACGTGTCCACGTCCAGCAGCGGCGGCGCGCACGACCAGGTCGCCGAGGTCTCCGAGCACGAGCGCTACGACGCGCTCGACCGCCCCGCCGGCGACGAGCTGGACGCCGTCGTGCGCGCCGCCGCCGTGGTCGCCGGCGTGCCCACCGCCACGCTGAACCTGTTCGACGGCACCCGCATGTGCCAGGTGAGCACGGTCGGCTTCCGCGGCGTGGACAGCCCCCTGTCGGAGTCGATGTGCCACCTGGCGGTGGGCTCGGGCGAGCCCCTGGTGCACCTGCCCGACGCCCGCCTCGTCCCCGAGTACGCGGCCACGCCGTGGGTGGACGGGCGCGCCGCACGGGTGCGCTTCTACGCCTCCGTGCCCCTCACCGCTCCCGACGGGCACGTCCTCGGCGCCCTGTGCGTCTTCGACACCGAGCCCGGGCGGCTGGACGAGCGGCAGGCCGACGCGCTGCGCGGGCTGGCCGCCGTCGTCGTCGCCCTGCTGGAGCGGCGCCGGGACGCGCGCCGGGGCGCCGAGCTGGCGGCCCTGGCCGAGGAGCGGCGCGTGCTGGCCGCCACCCTGCTGGACACCGTGGACGTCGGCATCGTCGCCTGCGACGCGGACGGTCACCTCACGCTGTTCAACCGGACCGCGCGCGCCTGGCACGGCGTCGACGCCGACCCGGGCGCGGAGCCGGCCGACCTGCCGGTGCGCTACGACCTGCGCACCGCCGACGGCGGCGCCGCGCTGGCGCCGCGGGACGTGCCGCTGCTGCGGGCCCTGCGCGGCGGGCCGGTCGACCGGTTCCCGTTCGTCATCGCCGCGCCCGGCCGGCCCGCCCGCCACGTCGAGGCGACCGCGCGCCCGCTGCGGCGCGCCGACGGGACCGTCGGCGGAGCCGTCGTCGCCATGACCGACGTGTCCGGGCACCACCGGGCGGCCGCGCGCGCGGCGGCGGCGCTGGAACGCCACGAGGCGCTCGTGCGGGCGCAGTCACGGCTGGCCGAGGAGCAGCAGGTGCCGGCGGCCGTGGCGGCGCGCACGTGCAGCGCCGCGCGGGAGGTCGTCGGCGCCGCCGGGGCGGCCGTGCTGGAGCCGGCCGCGGCGTCCACGGGCGGCGTCGCCGGCGGCGAGGCGGACCGGTGGGTGGTGCGCGCCGCGACCGGCGACCTCGCCGCGCTCGACGGCTCCCCGCTGGCGCTGGCCGTCCCCGGCCGGGCGGCGGCACCGGCCGGCACCGGCGGCCCGGCGGACGGCTGCGCCGTGGTGCCCCTGCGCCACCGGGGCCGGCTGCGGGGCGCGCTGCTCGTGGCGCCGGGCGCGGACGGCCTGGACCAGGGGGACCTCGCGGCCCTGGAGGTCCTCGCCGTCCCGGCGGCGGCGGCGCTGGTCAACGCCCGCACGCTGCAGGAGGTGCGGCGCACCGCCGCCCACGACGCGCTGACGGGGCTGCCCAACCGGGCCGCCCTCCTGCAGGCCCTGCAGGAGGGCCTGCGCCGCCAGGAGCGCACCGGCACCCACCTCGCGGTGCTGTTCCTGGACCTCGACGGGTTCAAGGCCGTCAACGACGACCTCGGCCACCGCGCCGGCGACGACCTGCTGGTGGCCGTCGCCGCCCGCCTGCGCGCGGTCCTGCGCACCACCGACACCCCCGCGCGCTGGGGCGGCGACGAGTTCGTCGTCCTCGCCGAGGGGCTCGCCGTCCCCGCGGACGCGCACCTGCTCGCCGCCCGCGTCGCCGAGGCCGTCGCCGGCGAGCACGCCGTGCGCGGGCCCGACGGCACCGCCCGCACCGTCCGGATCGGCACCAGCGCGGGTGTGGCGCTGGCCGCGCCCGGCCCGGTCGCCGGCGACGGCGCCGAGCGGGCGGCGCAGCTGGTCACGGCCGCCGACGACGCCATGTACGAGGACAAGCAGGCGCGCCGCCGGGCGCGCGCGGACGAGGTGCCCGGGGTGCCGGGAGAGCGCAGCGGCGCCCGGGCTCAGGCCAGCGGCTTGCCGCCGGTGACGCCGAGGACCTCGGAGGTGATGTAGCTGGACTCCTGCGAGGCGAAGAACACGAACGCCGGCGCGAGCTCGGCGGGCTGCCCGGCGCGGCCCAGCGGCACGTCCTCGCCGAAGCTGCCGACGGCGTCCTCCGGCATGGTCGCCGGGATGAGCGGCGTCCAGATCGGGCCCGGCGCCACGGAGTTCACGCGGATCCCCTTCTCGGCCAGCGCCTGCCCCAGGCCCTTGGTGAAGTTCACGATGCCGGCCTTGGTCGTCGCGTAGTCCAGCAGCGGCGGGGACGGCTGGTACGCCTGGATCGAGGAGGTGTTGATGATGCTGCTGCCCTCGGGCATGTGCGGGACGGCCTTCTTGCACAGCCAGAACATCGCGTAGAGGTTCGTCTTGAGGACGCGGTCGAACTGCTCGGTCGTGATGTCCTCGATGCCGCCGGGCTGCGCCATCTGGTACGCGGCGTTGTTCACCAGCACGTCGATGCGCCCGAACTCGGCGACGGCGCGGTCGACGACCTCCTGGCACGCCTCCTCGGCGGTCAGGTCGACCGGCACGGTGACGGCGCGGCGGCCGGCCTCCTCGACGTGGCGCGCGGTCGTGCGCGCGTCCTCCTCCTCCGAGGGCAGGTACGCGATGAGCACGTCGGCGCCCTCGCGGGCGAAGGCGATCGCCACGGCGCGGCCGATGCCGGAGTCGCCGCCAGTGATCACCGTCGCGCGGCCCTCCAGGCGGCCGCTGCCGCGGTAGGACTCCTCGCCGTGGTCGGGCTCGTCGCGCAGCTCCCCCGTCCGCCCCGGGTGCGGGACCTGCTCGCCCTCGTTGTCGGGGCTGGCGTACTGCTGCTGCGGGTCCTGCTGCTGCGTCTGGTCCTCGGGCACGGTGTCCTCCGTCGGTCGCGGTGCGCTCTCAGCGGATCCCTACCCCGCGACCGCGCGCCTCAACCGCGCTCGCGCCGGGCCGGCGCACGACGCGCGCCGGCGCGGCGACCGGCACTGGCTGCCCTAGGCTCGGCTCCGCCGGCGAACCGCCGCCCGGACGGCGGTGACGTGGCCGGGCCGGGTCGTGCGGCAGCAGCACGCGCACCACGAACCCGAGGAGACAGCGCCGTGACCCGTACCGGGACGTCGACCGTCGAGGCGGTCTACGAGGAGGTCGTCCGCCGCAACCCCGCCGAGCGGGAGTTCCACCAGGCCGTGCGGGAGGTGCTGGACTCCCTGGGCCCGGTGCTGGAGCGGCACCCCGAGCACGCGGAGCTCAAGACCGTCCAGCGGCTGTGCGAGCCCGAGCGCCAGGTCGTCTTCCGGGTGGTCTGGCAGGACGACCGCGGCGAGGTCCAGGTCAACCGGGGCTTCCGGGTGGAGTTCAACTCGGCGCTGGGCCCGTACAAGGGCGGCCTGCGCTTCCACCCCTCGGTCTACCTGGGCATCGTGAAGTTCCTGGGCTTCGAGCAGGTGTTCAAGAACGCGCTGACGGGCATGCCCATCGGCGGCGGCAAGGGCGGCTCGGACTTCGACCCCAAGGGCCGCTCCGAGGCCGAGGTGATGCGCTTCTGCCAGGCGTTCATGACGGAGCTGTACCGGCACCTCGGCGAGCACACCGACGTCCCGGCCGGGGACACGGGGGTCGGCGCGCGCGAGATCGGATACCTGTTCGGCCAGTACAAGCGCATCACCAACCGGTACGAGTCCGGCGTCCTGACCGGCAAGGGCGTCTCGTGGGGCGGGGCGCGCGTGCGCACCGAGGCCACCGGCTACGGCGCCGCCTTCTTCGCCTCGGAGATGCTCGCGGCGCGCGGCACGTCGCTGGAGGGCCGCCGGGTCGTGGTCTCCGGGTCCGGCAACGTGGCCCTGTACGCCGTGCAGAAGGCCACCCAGCTGGGCGCCACGGTCGTCGCGTGCTCGGACTCCGGCGGGTACGTGGTGGACGAGTCGGGCCTGGACCTGGAGGTGCTGCAGCGGGTCAAGGAGGTCGAGCGCGGGCGGCTGACCGACTACGCCGAGCGCGTGCGCTCGGCGCGGCACGTGGTGGGCGGGTCCGTCTGGGACGTGCCGTGCGAGGTGGCCATCCCCTCGGCGACGCAGAACGAGCTGGACGAGGCCGCGGCGGCGCGCCTGGTCCGCAACGGGTGCGTGGCCGTCTCCGAGGGCGCCAACATGCCCTCGACGCCGGGGGCGCTGGAGGTGTTCCGGGCGGCGGGGACGGCGTTCGGCCCCGGGAAGGCGGCCAACGCCGGCGGCGTGGCCACCTCCGCGCTGGAGATGCAGCAGAACGCCTCGCGCGACAGCTGGACGTTCGAGCACACCGAGGCCCGTCTGGAGCAGATCATGAAGGACGTGCACGCGCGGTGCGCGGAGGCCGCCGAGGAGTACGGCTCGCCCGGGGACCTGGTGGTCGGGGCGAACGTGGCCGGCTTCCTGCGGGTGGCGGACGCGATGCGCGCCCACGGCCTGGTGTGACGCAGGACGCCGACCGGCCCGGCCCCGCGGGGGCGGGCCGGTCGGCGGGGTGGTGGACCGGAGGGTCAGGGGTCCGGCCAGCCGGCGGCCCGGCACAGCTCCTACCACTCCGCGCGGGTCAGCGGGATGTTCGAG
>NZ_JBJLSH010000062.1:0-19005 GCF_050871905.1 Kineococcus haloalkalitolerans | reverse complement strand
GCCGTGATCTTGCAGGGTTTCCCAGCAAGATCACGGCGGGGAGGGGTGCGGGGACCTCAGGGGGCGGTGGCCAGGACGGTGGCGACGAAGGCCCCGGCGCGCTCGGCGAGCGCCGCGAGCCGCTCCTCCGGCGTGCGGCCGGGGTCCGGGCGCAGCGACGCCGAGGGGCGCGCGAGGGTGGCGCGGGCGCAGTCCAGGTCGCTGCACGCGTACACGCCGACGGTGTCCCCGCGCCGGCCGGCGGCCCCGGCGCGCGCGGCCGCGAACAGGGTCACGTCCCCGGGGCCGCGGGTGGTGCGGCACAGGTCGCACATCGCGGCGCCGCGCACGCCGCCGCCGGAGGGGGCGCGCAGCGCGACGCCGACGGGGTCGCGGCCCTCCGCGGTGACGACGAGGTAGCCGCGCTCGGGGGCCTTCGGGTCGCGCCAGCCGACCACGTCGCCGGCGGGCAGGTCGCCCGCGGCGACCCACGGCGCGAGGTTCGCCCGCGACGCCTCGCCCCTGCTGCAGTTCACCAGCGCCCGCCGCACGTCCACGGCACCAGGAGTACCCGGTGCCGGTGCGCCCGGGCAACGGGTTTCCCGCCGGGTCAGTGGACGACCTTGAGCCCCACGACCCCGGCGACGATGAGCAGCAGGCAGACGATCCGCGCCACGGTCACCGGGTCGCCGAGGGCGACCATGCCGTAGGTGGCGGTGCCCACGGCGCCGATGCCCACCCACACCGCGTACGCCGTGCCGACCGGCAGCGAGCGCAGCGACCACCCCAGCCCGGCCATGCTGCCCGCCAGGGCGAGCGCGAAGACGACCAGCGGGACGGGCCGGGAGAACCCCCGGACGGAGGCGAGCGCGGACGCCCACACCGTCTCGAGCACCCCGGACACGACGAGCACGACCCAGGCCACGACGACCACTCCTCGGCACCGTCTTGTCGCTGTCCGGGTACGGCGCGCTCGTCCGGGGAGGCTCGGCGCCTCCTGGCCGCGGACGGTAGCAACCGGGCGGCTCCCGGCGCCGCCCGGCGGGCTTACCCTGGCCGAGAACCGTTCCCATCCCCACCACGTCCGGGAGTCGCCGTGCCGCGCCCGCGCACCACCCGCACCACGCTGCCCCTCGCCCTCGCGGGGACGCTGCTGCTGTCCGCGTGCGGCGGCGGCACCACCACCGGGCAGGCCGGCGGCACCACCGGCGGCTCCGGCGACGCCGCGGGCCCCGCGCTGAGCGTCGTGGCCTCCACCGACGTCTACGGCGACATCGCCGCGGCCGTGGCCGGCGACGCCGCCGAGGTCACCTCGATCATCAGCGGCGGCAACGTGGACCCGCACTCCTACGAGGGCACGACCCGCGACCAGCTGGCCCTCTCGCGCGCGGACGTCGTCGTGAAGAACGGCGGCGGCTACGACAGCTTCGTCGACACGATGCTCGAGGCGTCCGGCACGGGCGCCGTGGTCGTGGACGCCGTCGAGGTCTCCGGGCTGGACACCGGCGAGGACGAGCACGCCGGGGACGAGCACGCCGGGGAGGAGCACGCCGGGGAGGAGCACGCCGGCGAGCACGCCCACGAGGACGAGCACGAGGGCCACGACCACGGCGCGTTCAACGAGCACGTCTGGTACGACCTGGCCACGGTGCGCGCCGTCGCCGCCGCCGTCGAGGACGCCCTCGCGCAGGCCTCCCCCGACGACGCGGAGACCTTCGCCGCCAACGCCCGCGCCTTCGACGAGCAGGTGTCCGCGCTGCAGGAGCGCGTCGAGCAGGAGGCGGCGGCGCTCGGCGCCCCCGCCGTCGCGGTGACCGAGCCGGTCCCGCTGTACCTGCTGGAGGACCTCGGCGCGCAGGACCTCACCCCGGCGGAGTTCAGCCGCGCCGTCGAGGAGGACTCCGACGCGCCGGTGGCGGTGCTGCAGGAGACCCTGGCGCTGTTCACCGGGGAGCAGGTGCGTGCGCTCGTCCTCAACGAGCAGACCGAGAGCGCGCAGACCGACCAGGTGCGCGAGGCCGCCGAGGCGGCGCAGGTCGCGGTCGTCCCCGTGACGGAGACGCTGCCCGAGGGCGAGGACTACGTGTCGTGGATGGAGCGGAACGTGGACGCGCTCGTGGCGGCCCTGCGGGCGTGAGCGCCCCGTCGACCCACCGCGGCCGGGCGGCGAGCACCGCCGCGTCACCGCCGGCGCTGCGGCTGCGCGGCGCGGGGCTGGCGTTCGGGTCCCGCGTCCTGTGGTCGGGCCTCGACCTGGACGTGGCGCCCGGCGAGTTCGTCGCCGTGCTCGGCGCCAACGGCGCGGGCAAGTCCAGCCTGCTCAAGGCCGTCCTGGGCCAGCGGCGGCTGACCGCCGGTGCCGTGGAGGTCGCCGGCCGTCCGGTGCGCCGCGGCAGCCGCGACGTCGGCTACGTCCCCCAGCAGAAGGGCGTGCCCGTCGACCTGCCGCTGCGCGCGCGGGACTTCGTGCGCCTGGGCCTGGACGGGCACCGCTGGGGCCTGCCGCTGCCCTCGCGCGGGGCGCGCGCCGCGGTGGACCGCGTCCTGGCCGACGTGGGCGCCACCGCGTACGCCGACGAACCGGTCGGGCGCCTGTCCGGCGGGGAGCAGCAGCGGCTGCGGGTGGCGCAGGCCGTCGTCGGCGACCCGGCGCTGCTGCTGTGCGACGAGCCGCTGCTGTCGCTGGACCTGCACCACCAGCGGGCCGTCAGCGCCCTCGTCGACGCCTCGCGCCGGCGCACCGGGGCGGCGGTCCTGTTCGTCACCCACGACGTCAACCCGGTCCTGCCGTACGCGGACCGGGTGCTGTACCTGGCCGCGGGCCGGTTCCGGGTCGGCCCGCCCGGGGAGGTCATGACCTCGGCGACGCTGAGCGAGCTGTACGGCTCGCCGGTGGAGGTGCTGCGCTCCGGTGACCGCCTGCTCGTGGCGGGCGCCGCCGCGCCGCCGGACCACCCGCACGAGGAGGTGTCCTGATGGACGCGCTGTCCGGGGTCTTCGACTTCAGCGACTACGGCGCCCTGCTGTCGCTGGTGCGCAACACGCTGTGGGCGGGGCTGCTGCTGGGGCTGGTCGGCGGGCTGGTCGGGGTGTTCGTCGTCTCGCGGGACCTGCCGTTCGCGGTGCACGGGATCAGCGAGCTGAGCTTCGCGGGCGGTGCGGCGGCGCTGCTGCTGGGCGTGGACGTGGTCACCGGCTCGCTCGTGGGGTCGGTGCTGGCGGCGACGCTGTTCGGGGTGCTGGGGGCGCGGGCGCGCGACCACAACTCCGCCGTCGGCGTCCTCATGCCGTTCGGGCTGGGCCTGGGCGTGCTGTTCCTGTCGCTGTACGAGGGGCGGGCGTCGAACAAGTTCGGCCTGCTGACCGGTCAGGTGGTCGCGGTCGCCGACGTGCAGCTGGCGGCGCTGGCGGGGATCGCCGTGGTGGTGCTGGCGGCGCTGGCGGTGCTGTGGCGTCCGCTGCTGTTCGCCAGCCTGGACGCGGACGTCGCGCAGGCGCGCGGGGTGCCGGTGGGGCTGCTGGCGCCGGCGTTCACGCTGGTGCTGGGCCTGGCGGTGGCGATGAGCGTGCAGGTCGTGGGCGCGCTGCTGGTGCTGGCGCTGCTGGTGACGCCGGCCGCGGCGGCCGTGCGGGTCAGCTCATCGCCGGTCGTGGTGCCGCTGCTGTCGGTGGCGTTCGCGACGACGGCGATGGTCGGCGGCACGCTGGTGGCGCTGGGCACGACGATCCCCATCAGCCCGTTCGTGACGACGATCTCGTTCCTCATCTACCTGGCGTGCCGGCTCGTGGCGCGCCTGCGCCGGCCGGCCGACCGTCCCGCCGCCCCCGCGGTGCCGTCCCCGGCGCCCGAGCCCGCGACCCCCTGACCCGCCGTCCTCTCCACGCCTCCCCTCCGTGATCTTGCAGGGATTCCCAGCAAGATCACGGAGGTGTGAGGGTCAGGGAGCGAGGGGCTTGGCGAGCCAGACCTGCGCGTCGGGGTTGTCGTTGTAGGGCTCGACCTCGGCGTACCCGGCGCGCGCGTACAGCGCCAGGGCCGCGACGAGCTCGCGGCGGGTGTCCAGCACCACGCGCTCGGCGCCGCGCGCGCGGGCCCACTCCTCGGCGGCCTCCAGCAGCCGCCCGCCCAGGCGCAGCCCGCGGGCGGCCGGCGCCACGTACAGCCGCTTGACCTCCGCGGTGCCCGCGTCGAGCAGGCGCACCCCGACGCAGCCGACGTCGCCGCCGCGGGCGGCGGCCACGAGGAACGTCCCGCGCGGGGCCGCGAGGCTGTCCTCGTCCCCGGCGGGCACCCCGCTCCCGGCGTCCAGCCCGCACGCCGCGGCGACGTCGGTCCAGTACGCCTCGCGCAGCCGCCGCCCGGCGGGGGACGCGGGGTCCTCCGTCCGCAGCGCCACGGGCTCGGGGGCGGTCTCGGGGGCGGGGCGCTCGGCGGTGCTCACCCCGGCATCCTCCCCTCCCACCCGCCGTGATCCCGCTGGGAGTCCCTGCAAGATCACGGTGGGGGTGGGGCGGGGGTCAGCCCTGGCGGGCCTTCCAGCGCGGGTCGCGCTTGTTGATGACGTACGTCCTGCCCCGCCGCCGCACGACGATCGAGCCCGGCTTGCCCTTGAGCGCCTTCAGCGACGCGCGCACCTTCACCCTCGGTCCCCCCTCACCAGCTCGACTTCGTGACGCCGGGCAGCTGCCCGGCGTGGGCCATCTCCCGCAGCTTGATCCGCGAGAGGCCGAACGCCCGGACGTGCCCGCGGGGCCGGCCGTCGACGGCGTCGCGGTTGCGCACGCGCACGGGGCTGGCGTCGCGGGGCAGCCGCTGCAGGGCCGCGCGGGCGGCGGCGCGCTCCTCCTCGGTGGCGCTCGCGGCGGTCGCGGTGCGCTTGAGCTCGGCGCGGCGGACGGCGTAGCGGGCGACGACGGCCCGCCGCTGCTCGTTCTTGACGACCTTGCTGGTCTTGGCCATCAGCGCTCCTCGCGGAAGTCGACGTGCCGGCGCACGACGGGGTCGTACTTGCGCACGACGAGGCGGTCGGGGTCGTTGCGGCGGTTCTTGCGGGTGACGTACGTGTAACCGGTGCCGGCCGTGGACCGGACCTTGATCACGGGGCGGACGTCGGTGTGCTTGGCCATCAGAGCTCTCCTCGGCGCTGCAGGTCGGCGACCACCGCCTCGATGCCGCGGCGGTCGATGGTCTTGATGCCCCGGGCGGAGACCGTGAGCTTCACGTTCCGGCCCAGCGAGGGCACCCAGTAGGTCTTGCGCTGGACGTTGGGGTCCCAGCGCCGGCTGGTGCGGCGGTGGGAGTGGGACACGGACTTGCCGAAGCCGGGGACGGCTCCGGTCACCTGGCACCGCGCGGGCACGGGCTCCTCCTCGGGGTGGACGTCCCGTGCAACACTACCGCTACCGACAATCATTCCCGACTGGAGGAGGTCCCCGTGAAGGACGGCATCCACCCCGCCTACGGCCCCGTCGTCTTCCGCGACCGGTCCGCCGGCGTCGCGTTCCTGTCCCGCTCCACGCTCGTCACCGACCGCGAGCGCGACACCGTCGAGTGGGAGGACGGGCGCACCTACCCCGTCGTCGACGTCGACGTCTCCTCCGCCAGCCACCCGTTCTGGACCGGCACCGCCCGCGTCCTGGACACCGAGGGCCGCGTCGAGAAGTTCAAGCGCCGCTACGGACGCTGAGCGGGGACCGGTCCCCCGGCGCGGCCCCGCGCGCCGTGGGACCATCGCCGCAGACCCCCGGACCCGTGGAGCAGACCGTGATCCCTCTCGCCGCCCCCCTCGGACGCCTCGTCCTCACCGCCGCCGCCTCGGCCGGCATCGTCAAGGCCGTCAGCGACGGCCGCGGCAGCGCGGCCCTGCGCCGCGTCGCCGTCGGGGGGACCAAGCTCGGCATCCGCGCCTCGCGGGCCGCGGAGGTCGGCGTCGAGCGCACCCGCCTGGGCGCCGGCGACATCGTCGCCCAGGCCTACGCCGAGCTCGGCGAGACCGCCCCCGTGCGCCAGGCGCCCGCGGCCGGTCACGACCACCAGCACTGAGCGCGTGACGGTCGTCCTCGAGCCCCTGGAGATCGTCGCCTGCGCCGCCGGCCGGGTGCGCCTGCGGGCCGCCTGGCTGCGGCGCAGCCCGGCCCGCGCGGTGGCCGCCGAGGACGCCGCCGAGCTGGTCCCCGGCGTGCGCCGGGCGACCGCCTACCCCGCCACGGGCGGCGTGGTCGTCCACTACGACCCCGACGTCCTGGGCGAGCACGCCGCCGAGCGCATCGCCGCGGCCGTCGTCGCCTCGGCCACCGTGCCCGCCGACGCCCCCGCCGAGCGCGCCCCGCGCTCGGCGGACGTGCGCAACGGCGAGGTCGCCCGCATCGCCGTCGGCGGCCTGGCCCTGCTCGGCCTGGGCGTGCGGCGGTACGGCTTCGGCCGCCCCGCGCTGCTCGGGCCCACCTCGCGGCTGGTCGCCACGGGCGTGACGATCTTCTCCGGGTACCCGTTCCTCAAGGGCGCCGTCGGCGCGCTCGCCGGCCGGCGCAGCGCCGGCACCGACGCCCTCGTCTCCGCGGCCACCGTCGCCAGCCTCCTGCTGCGCGAGAACGTCGTCGCCCTCACGGTCCTGTGGCTGTTGAACATCGGCGAGTACCTGCAGGACCTCACGCTGCGGCGCACCCGCCGCGCCATCGCCGACCTGCTCAGCGGCAGCGAGACCACCGCCTGGGTGCGCACCGACGTCGACGGGCAGGCCGTGGAGCGGCAGGTGCCGCTGGAGGACCTGCACCCCGGCGACCTCGTCGTCGTCCACGACCAGTCCACGGTCGCCGTGGACGGGGAAGTCGTCGAGGGCGAGGCCGTCGTCGACCAGGCCGCGCTCACCGGCGA
Source organism: Kineococcus haloalkalitolerans (assembly GCF_050871905.1). Lineage (NCBI taxonomy): Bacteria > Bacillati > Actinomycetota > Actinomycetes > Kineosporiales > Kineosporiaceae > Kineococcus > Kineococcus haloalkalitolerans. The sequence goes on along the minus strand of NZ_JBJLSH010000062.1, from coordinate 12,152 downwards.
GAACCTGCCCGTGCAGCGCACCGTCGGCGACACCGTCCTGGCCGGCAGCGTCGTCCTGCGCGGGCGCCTCGTCGTGCGCGCCACCGCCACGGGCGCCGAGACCGCCGTGGGCCGCATCATCGCCCGCGTCGAGGAGGCCCAGGACGACCGCGCGCCCGTGCAGACCGTCGGCGACGCGTTCAGCCGCAGGTTCGTGCCCGCCTCGTTCGCGCTGAGCCTGCTGACCCTGCTCGTCACCCGCGACGTGCGGCGGGCCATGACGATGCTGCTCATCGCCTGCCCGTGCGCGGTGGGCCTGGCCACGCCGACGGCCATCAGCGCCGCCATCGGCAACGGCGCGCGCCGCGGCATCCTCGTCAAGGGCGGCTCGCACCTGGAGGCCGCCGGCCGCGTCGACGCGTTCGTCTTCGACAAGACCGGCACGCTGACCGTCGGGCGCCCCGTCGTGACGAACGTGCTGTCGTTCCGCGACGACTGGACGCCCGAGGAGGTGCTCAGCGAGGCCGCGAACTCCGAGGTGCACTCCAAGCACCCGCTCGCGCAGGCCGTCATCCGCTCCACCGAGGAGCGCCACCTCGTCATCCCCACCCACGAGGAGTGCGAGGTCATCCTCGGCCTGGGGATGCGGGTGCAGGCCAGCGGCCGCGTGCTGCTCGTCGGCAGCACCGGGCTCATGGAGCGCGAGGGCGTGCCCGTGGACGAGCACGCCCGGGGCTGGGTGGACGAGCTGCAGGCGGCGGCCGAGACGCCGCTGCTGCTGGCCGTCGACGGGGTCCTCACGGGTCTGGTGAGCCTGCGCGACGAGGTGCGGCCGGAGGCCGTCGAGGTGCTGGAGGCGTTGCGCCGCAGCGGGGTCCGGCGGATCGTCATGCTCACCGGCGACAACCCGCGCACGGCGGCCGCGGTGGCCGCCGAGCTGGGGCTGGAGGAGTTCCGGGCCGAGGTGATGCCCGAGCACAAGCAGGACGTCGTGCGGCAGCTGCAGGCCGAGGGGTACGTCGTCGCGGTCGTCGGCGACGGCACGAACGACGCCCCGGCGCTGGCGATGGCCGACCTGGGCGTGGCGATGGGACTGTCGGGCACGGACGTCGCGGTGGAGACCGCGGACGTCGCCCTCGTCGGGGACGACCTGCGCCGCCTGCTGCACCTGCGCGACCTGGGCGACCGGACGCTGACGCTGGTCCGGCAGAACTACGGCGCCTCGATCGCGGTGAACGGGCTGGGCCTCGCGCTGGGCGCGGCGGGGGCGCTCTCGCCCGTGCTGGCGGCCGTGGCGCACAACGCCTCGTCGGTGTTCGTGGCGGTGAACTCCGCGCGGCTGATCCGCTACCGCATCCCCCGCGCGCCCCGCCCCTCCTGAGGCCCTCCCCTCCCCCGTCTCCCCGCCGTGATCACGGACGGTCCAGCCCTCACCCGCCCGTGATCACCGCGGGGGTCGTGGCCACCTCCTCCGTGATCTTGCCGGGAAACCCTGCAAGATCACGGAGGGGGTGGGGGGCGTGGTGGGATGGGTGACGTGGAGCGATCGGACGACCGCGGGGCGTCGAACGCCGGGCCCGAGGGGGCCGAGGGCCTCCGCGCCGGGCACTCGCACGGCGGCCCACCGCCGGACGTGCCCACCCCGCGGGGGGTGCGGCGGCTGCTGACCGTCCTCGTGCTCCTCGCGCTGCTCGCCTCCGGCGCCGGGATCGCCGCCACGTGGCCCTCGGCCGCCGACCTGCCCGACGCCTCCGTGGCCTACACCGGCGCGCAGACCGTGCGCGGGGAGGTGGTGGCCGTCCGAGCCCGCGAGTGCCGCGGCGAGCTGGCCGAGGAGCGGCTGCCCGACGGCACCCTGCCGCGGGTGGTGCCGTGCCCGGAGGCCGACGTCCGCGTCGACGGGGACGCCGCCGCGGGTGAGGTGACCACGGTGACGGTGCCGCAGGCGGTGCACGCCGGCGGCCTGCGCGCCGGCGACGGCGTCGTGCTGCTGGAGTTCCCCGCCGCCGACGGGCAGCCGGCGACCCGCGTGTGGCAGGACGTGGACCGCCGCTGGTCGCTGGCGGTGGTCGTCGGGGTGTTCGTACTGCTGACGGTGCTCGTCGGGCGCCGCCGCGGCGCGGCCGCGCTGCTGGGGCTGGGCCTGGGCGGCGCCGCCGTCGCCTGGTACGTGCTGCCGGCGCTGCTGGCCGGCCGCGACCCGGTCGTGGTGTCGCTGAGCGCGGCCACCGCCGTCATGGGCGTCGTCCTGTACGTCACGCACGGCATCTCCACCCGCACGACGGCCGCCTACCTGGGCACGCTCGCGGGGCTGGCGGTCACGGCGGGGTTCGCGGTCCTGGCCGTCGACGCGACCGGCCTGCGCGGCCTGAGCGACGAGGAGTCGTACACCGTCTCCGTGCTCACGGGCGCGGTGGACCTGCGCGGCGTCGTGCTCGCCGGGACGCTCGTGGCGGCGCTGGGCCTGCTCAACGACGTGACGATCACGCAGGCGTCGGCGGTGTGGGAGCTGCGCGCCGCCGACCCGCGCGCCGGGTTCCGGACCCTGCTGTCGGCGGGCATGCGGGTCGGGCGCGACCACCTGGCCTCCACCGTCTACACGGTGGCGTTCGCCTACGCGGGCGCGGCGCTGCCCTCGCTGCTCCTGCTGCGCCTGTACGCGCAGCCGCTCGGGGAGGTCCTCACCTCCGCGGTGATCGCGGAGGAGCTGGTGCGCACCGCCGTCGGCGGCAGCGCCCTGGCGGTGACGGTGCCCGTGACGACGGCGCTGGCCGCCGCGGCGATCGGTGCCCGCGGCGGCCCGGCCGTCAGTCCTCGCTGAGGGTCTTCTCCCCGCCGGAGTCCGGCTGCGGCTGCAGCAGCAGCGCCATGCCGCCGTACGGCGCCAGCCACACGCCGAAGCTCTGCAGGTCGTCGACCCAGCCGATCTCCGCGCCGGCGGACAGGTCGCGCACCGGCACCCGCGGCTCGAACGCCGACGAGCGCACCGTGCCCTCGATCGGCTCGGGGCCGAAGTTCAGGACGGTGACCTGCAGGGTCGGCGTCGGGCCGGGTTCCGCGCCCGGAACCTCCACCTCGTGGACCAGGACGAGCATCGCCGGGTGCGCGACGTCGGGGACGTCGACGGTGCGGCCGGTGGCGATGCCGTACTCGCGGCGCACCGCGATGACGCGCGCGAGCCCGGACAGGAACGAGTCCGGGTCGGCCACCTGCAGGGGCAGCGACCCGTACAGGGTGCGCGCCACCGGCATCCCCGACGTGGACTCGGTGGCGTCGGGGTTGACGTCCATGAGGTCGTGCGCGCCGCGCTCGACCCAGCGGGTGTCACCGGTGGCGATGAGGTCGGACACCTTCTCCGTGGGCAGCGGCAGGCTGCCCACGAGGTCCCACCCGGACAGCGCGAACACCCCCGGCTGCCAGGCGTTGAACATCGCCAGCAGCAGGTGGGCGCGCTTGATCCGCTCGACGTCGTCGGGGGTCAGGGAGTCCAGGTCGCGGTGGCCCTGCGCGGCCGCCACCACCGAGGCCGTCGTGGAGGCGATGCCGTTGGTGGTGAACACCCGGTTGTAGGGGCCGGCCTCGCCGGTGAGCTTGTCCAGCAGGTCCTGGCGGACCTCCTCGGCCAGCTGCCCGCCGGTGACGGTGCGGCGGCGGAACGTGTACTCGTCGTCCTTGTGGGTCGTGGCCCAGTGGACGAGCTCGTACGTCAGCTCGTCGTGGTTCTGCAGCGCGTGGACGAGGGAGGCGGGGTCGATGCCCAGCTCCAGCGCCGTGCGCAGCGTCAGCCGCAGGAACTCCGTGTCCCCCGTGGCGAGGGCGTGCTGGTAGCCGGGGCGGGTGATGAAGTCGTACGACAGGTCCGCGCCGACGCGGCCGGTGTCGCGGATGTCCTCCATCGTGAGGTTCAGCTCCTGGAAGGTGAAACCCCCCACCTTGCGGACCATGCCGGCGATGAAGTGGTTCGCCGCCTCCGACAGCGGGTGCCCCTCCGACCAGGCCGGGGAACCCTCCGCGGCGCTCTTCTCCACGCCGAGGAACCCGTTGGCGTCCAGGCGCAGCGCCGAGGTGCCCAGGTCCGACAGCGAGTGCAGGGCGTCGCCGATGACCAGCCGCATCCCGGCGAAGGAGGGGTCCAGCCAGTTGATGGACGGCTGCCCGGCCTTGAAGTAGTGCAGGTACACCCAGCGGCGCATCCGGCCGTCGACGCCCAGCACGGGCGGGGTGGCCGACCAGTTCGTGTCCTTGACACCGGGGGCGTAGAAGATGACGCGCTGCAGGCGGCCGATGATGTACCCGGCCTCCTCCAGGGCGATCTCCGCCTCGGCGCTGAGGTTCGCGGCGTCCTGCCCGGCCGGCACGTCCGGCAGCAGGTGCCAGTCCTCCTCCGGGATCTCGACCATGTGGTAGATCCCGGCGTAGTCGCCGTGCTTCATCTCCGCCAGGCGGAAGTCCGCGCCCTTGCCGGTGTGGCCGGGGACGATGTCGTCGATGACGCTGCCGCCGTGGTCGGCGGCGACCTCGCACATGCGGCGGAACTCGTCCTCGGTGCCGAACGCGGGGTCGATCTCGGTGGAGACGCGGTCGAAGTGCCCGTCGACGCTGGGGGTGGTGCGCCAGCCGTCCAGGCCGCCGGCGCGCTTGACGGGGCCGGTGTGCACGGCGTCGATGCCGACCTCGGAGAAGATCTTCCACAGGTCGGGCGAGCCGAGGGAGGCCAGGAACGACTGCCCGGGCGGGTTGACCAGGGAGATCGGGTAGGCGGTGAACCAGACGGACGCCGAGTCGACGGCGCGGCGGGCGTCGGGCTCGGCGTAGGGGTTGGCCCACATCGACGACTGCCCGGACACCTGCCGGCTGAGCGCGCCGGCGTCGTGCAGCATCGACTGCTCGACGAGCCAGCGCACGTAGGCGGGGTTGCTCGCGTCGGCCGCGCCCTCGGCGGCGGCGGCGCGCGTGGCGTCGAGGCCCCGCAGCCGCGCGGTGGGCCGCGGGCGCAGGCGCCGCGGCCGCGCCGGGAAGCGCGACTCGTCGTAGGTGATCTCGCTCTCGCTGGAGGCCTCGGCCTCGGTCCGGGGCGTCTCGTCCACGCCGGTGCTCTCCCGTCTCGCCGTCCCGTCGGGGTGCGGGGTCCTCAGCGGACCACGCGGTGGATCAGCCAACCACGCGCGGCGCCTCCGCTCACCTCGGAGCGGCCGCGGCGCCGGGCAGCAGCCGCGCCAGGTCCTCCAGCGCGGCCAGCGGGTCGGGGCCGGCGGGGGCCAGGACGACGCAGGAGGTGCCGGCGTCGTGGCGGGCGGCGACGGCGGCGCGCGCCTGCTCGGGGGTGCCGGCCACGGCCAGGCGGCGCACCTGCTCGGCGCTGAGGGCGCGGGCGAAGGCGTCCGGGCCGTCGACGCCGGCGCGCACGGCGGCCAGGTCGGCGGCGATGTCCAGGGGCTCCAGGTGCGGGGCCCAGTCCGGCTCGCCCACCCACGCCAGCGCGGGGCGGACCCGCTCGAGCGCGGCGTCGGCGTCGTCGTCGACGGCGGCCACGTCGTAGCCGACGACGCGGAAGGGCCCGGTGGGGGCGGCCCGCTGCAGCGCGGCGCGCACGTACTCGGGGGTGGCGGGCTCGGCGAGCACGACGCCGTCGGCGCGCTGCCCGGCCAGCGCGAGCGAGCGCGGCCCCCGCACGCCGGCGAGGACGGGCGGCACGAGCGCCGGCGGGCTCTGCAGGCGCACGCCCTCCAGCTGCACGGCCTCGCCGGCGGTGCTGACCTCCTCGCCGCGCAGCAGCGCCCGCAGCGCGTCCAGGTGCTCGCCGAGCGCGGTCAGGGGGCGCGCGGGCCAGCTGCCGGCCTGCCGCATCCAGGCGGGCATCCCGTGCCCGAGGCCGACGTGGACGCGGCCGGGGAAGAGCTCGGCCAGGGTGCCGGCCTCCATCGCGGTGAAGGCGGCGCTGCGGGCGGCGGCGGGCAGCACGCCGATCCCGACGCGCACGCGCGCCGTGGCGGCCAGCACGGCCGCGGCCTGGGCCAGGCCCCCGCGGAAGCCGAGGTCCTCCACCACCCACAGCTCGTCGAAGCCCAGCTCGTCGGCGCGGCGGGCGAAGGGCAGCACCCGCTCGGCGGGCAGGTCGCGGGGCAGCATGACCCCGAGGTCGCGGTCCACGCGCGGACCGTACCGAGCGGGGCCGGGCGGGGCCCACCGGCACCGGACGGCCACCCGCCCGTCACCCGCGCTCCACCGGCGTCTGCTGGGGTGCGCCCGGCCGGGTGTGGACGTCCCCCGGCCCGGGTAGGACCCGAGCAGGACCCGAGCACGACGAGCGACCCTGGAGGACGACGTGTCGATGGCCGATCCCCTGCTGCCCGGTGCGGGCAGCCACCGCGCCGACGACGGCCCGGACGAGGAGGTGGCCGCGGCCGACGCCGGCCCCGGCGCCCCGCCCACCTCGGAGGGCTTCGGCCTCGGCGGCGAGGAGCACACCGCCGACGAGGACGCCCCCGCCGAGGAGGACGAGAGCGAGCAGGACCGCGCCGAGGCGGCCGCCGAGGGTCCCCTCGGCGACCAGCGCTGAGCGGGGGCCGTCGTGGTGGACCTGGTCGCGGAGGAGGGCCTGCGCGTCCTGGACGACGAGGACGAGCCCGTGCTGCTGCGCGCGGACGGCACCCCCGTGGACACCTGGCGCGAGGACTACCCGTACGGCCACCGGCTCTCCCGGGACGAGTACGACCCGGCCAAGCGGCTGCTGCAGATCGAGCTGCTGAAGCTGCAGAAGTGGGTCAAGGCGACCGGTGAGCGGCTGGTGGTGCTGTGCGAGGGCCGCGACGCGGCCGGCAAGGGCGGCACCATCAAGCGGTTCACCGAGCACCTGAACCCCCGCGGGGCGCGCGTGGTGGCGCTGGAGAAGCCCTCGGACCGCGAGTCCGGGCAGTGGTACTTCCAGCGCTACGTGGCGCACCTGCCCACCGAGGGCGAGGTCGTGCTGTTCGACCGCTCCTGGTACACCCGCGCCGGGGTGGAGCGGGTCATGGGCTTCGCCTCCGAGCGCCAGTACGAGCGGTTCATGCACCAGGCGCCGCTGTTCGAGCGGATGCTCGTCGACGACGGCGTGCACCTGGTGAAGTTCTGGTTCTCGGTGACGCGCGCCGAGCAGCGCACCCGGTTCGCGATCCGCCAGATCGACCCGGTGCGGCAGTGGAAGCTCAGCCCGATGGACCTGGCCAGCCTGGACCGCTGGGACGACTACACGGCGGCCAAGGAGGCGATGTTCGAGCGCACGGACACCGACTACGCGCCGTGGACGGTCGTGAAGACGAACGACAAGAAGCGCGCGCGGCTGGAGGCGATGCGGGTGGTGCTGCACCGCTTCGACTACGACGGCAAGGACGCCGACGTCGTCGGCGTCCCCGACCCGCAGCTCGTGGTCAGCGCCCGCTCGATCCTCGAACCGGACCGGCGGCCGATCCCCGGGGCGTGAGCGCCCGGGACCCGGTCGCCCGTCGCGCCCCCGTCGCCCTCAGCCCGCGAACGTCAGCCACAGCAGCGCGGCGTTGAGGGCGACGACGGCTGTGACGGCCACGACCGCCAGCACCTTCACCACCGGCCCGTTCGCGTGCTCGCCCATGAGGGCGCGGTCACCCGTGGCGCGCAGCAGCGGCACGAGCGCGAAGGGGATGCCGAAGCTGAGCACGACCTGGCTCAGGACGAGGGCGCGGGTGGGGTCGACGCCCGCGCCCAGGACGACGAGCGCGGGCAGGATCGTGACGAACCGCCGCCACACCAGCGGCACCCGCACGCGCAGCAGGCCCTGCATGACGATCGAGCCGGCGTAGGCGCCGACGGACGTCGAGGCCAGCCCGGAGGCCAGCAGGCCGATCGCGAACAGCAGGCCGACACCGGGCCCGATGCCGGCGACGACGGCGGCGTGCGCGCCCTCCAGGGTGTCGGTGCCCTCGACGCCGCGCAGCGCGGAGGCGGCCAGCAGCAGCATCGCGATGTTGACGCAGCCGGCGACGAGGAGCGCGCCGACGACGTCGACGCGGGTGGCGGCCAGGACGGAGCGGCGGTCGCGGCGGGCGACGGTCCCGTGGTGGTCGCGGGCGATGGCCGAGTGCAGGTAGATGGCGTGCGGCATGACGGTGGCGCCGAGCATGCTCGCGGCGAGCAGGACGGTCTCGCTGCCGGCGAAGCGGGGCACCAGCCCGGCGGCGGCCTCGGCGGGGTCGGGCGGCGCGAACGCCAGCCCGGTGACGAAGCCGACGACGACGACCACCAGCAGGGCGACGACGGCGCCCTCGAAGACGCGGGTGCTGCGCCGCTCCTGCAGCGCCAGCAGGCCCATCGAGAAGGCGCCGGTCAGCAGGCCGCCCACGAGCAGCGGGGTGCCGAACAGCAGGTGCAGGGCGACCGCGCCGCCGATGACCTCGGCGACGTCGGTGGCGGCGGCCACGAGCTCGGCCTGCCCCCAGTAGGCCAGCCGCGTCCTCCGGCCGGTCCGGTCGCGCACGACCTCCGGCAGCGTCCGGCCGCTGACGACGCTGAGCTTGGCCGACAGGTACTGCACGAGCACGGCCATCGCGTTGGCGACCACCAGCACCCACAGCAGCAGGTAGCCGTGGGCGGCGCCGGCGGTGAGGTTGGCGGCGACGTTGCCGGGGTCGACGTAGGCGATGGCGGCGACGAACGCCGGGCCGAGCATGCGCAGCAGGGAGCCGCGGCGGCGCGCGGGGGCACGGACGGGGGCGGACGTCACCCGCGCATCCTGGCACGGGACTTCGGTGCGGCGAACTCGTGACTTCGCCGGGCCTGAGGAGGAGGGCGGCCGGCGGTCAGCGACCGCGCGGGCGGCCGTGCTCCTGCCAGCGGTGGGCGGCCAGCCCGGTGGCGGCCACGAAGACGCCCCACAGGCCGCCGACGGCCCACGGCTCCCCCGCGCCCGCGCGGACCAGCACCGCCACCAGCACGACGATCACCGCGGCCGTGAGGGCGTCGCGGCGCCGGCACGACGCGGCCGGCCGCTGCGCGGGCAGCGGCGCGAGGAGGGCGGGCGCCCCCGTGGGGGCGGGCGGCGCCGCGAGCCGGGGCGGCGCGGAGCCGGGCCCGGCGCCGCCGCGCCGCGCGACCCGTCGGACGACCCCACCGGCGTGCACGCGACCACTGTCGGGCCGGTCGGGCCCGCTCGCACGCCGACCGCGGGCCGGCCGCGCGCCGACGGCGCGAGGACGATCACCGCCACGGAGGTCTTGCGCCCGGTGCGGAGGTCCGTGTTACTTTCCCCGCGGCTGCAGCTAGGCAGCTCCTCGTTCGTTCCTGAAACGCCCGCGGAGTGTGCAGCGGGCGTCGCCTGTGATCGGCACCAGCCGCGAGCAGAGTGGCGTACCACTCAGCCCGGGACCCGCAGAAGGCGCGGGACCCGCACCGACTGGAAGTGTTGGAGAAGGAATGGCCCAGGGCACCGTCAAGTGGTTCAACGCCGAGAAGGGGTACGGCTTCATCGAGCAGGACGGCGGGGGCCCCGACGTCTTCGTCCACTACTCGGCGATCGCCGGCAACGGCTACCGCTCGCTGGAGGAGAACCAGCGCGTGGAGTTCGAGGTCACGCAGGGCCAGAAGGGCCCGCAGGCCGACCAGGTCCGCGCTCTCTGAGCCACCCCTGACCCGCGCAGGCCCCCGTCCCCCTCGGGACGGGGGCCTGCGTCGTCCCGGGACTCAGGAGCGCGAGACGGTCGCCAGCACCTCGGGCGCGCGCCGGTCCAGCACCCGCCCGCCCTGGACGATCCCGGTGCGCACCGCGAGCGCGCCGGTGGCAGCTCCCAGGAGCAGCGCGAGCCAGCCCGCCCACGTCACGCCCAGCAGGGTGGCGACGGCGGCCGCCGCGGTCGGCAGCGCGACGACGGCCGTGACGAGCGTGGTGACCAGCTGCGCCACGAGGGTCGCCGCGGCCGCCCCGCGCGGCGTCTGGAAGGGGTTGCCGCCCGGCGGGGCCGCCGGGTACGGCGCCAGGGCGCTGGAGACGCAGGAGACCCCCAGCCCCGCCCCGTACAGGGCCAGCGACAGGCCCAGCACCGCCGGCAGCAGCGCCCAGCGGCCGCCGGCGGCCGCGGGCACCACCGCGAGCAGCACCACGACGGGCAGCTGCCAGCAGCCGGCGGCCAGGGCGCGCCCGGCCCGGTCGTCGCGCCCGCGCACCCCGGCGCTGACGTGCAGGGCGAACGCGGAGTGGTCGTAGGCCACGTCGTCGTGCAGCGACCAGCCCGTGAGGAAGGCGACGGCCGGGCCGGCGGCCAGCAGCCACGCGCCCACGTCCCCGCCCTGCGCGAGGGGGATCACCACGAGCAGCAGCGGCACCACCAGCAGCGAGGCCGTGCTGATGAGGTAGCGCGGGTCGCGCCGCCAGTACACGAGGCAGCGGTGGGCGACGGCGACGGCCGGGACGGCGGGCAGCCGGGCCACCAGCCGGTCGGCGAGCCCGCGCCCGGCCGTCGCGGCGGCGGCCCGCGAGGATCCCCCGGTCGGGCCGCCGCCGGCGGCGCCGAGCGCCGCGCCCCACCCCAGCAGGAGCAGCGCGAGGGTCGCCGCGGCCAGCAGCAGGCGCAGCAGCGCGGTCCCCCAGCGGCCCTGCGCGGCGTCCGCGCCCGCCGCCCACGGGTAGCCCAGCGGTGTCCACGCCACGACGTCGACGACCGCGCCCGCCAGGGCCGCCAGGTCCCCGGCGCGCGCGATGAGCACGTTGATCCCCGGGCCGGTGCTGATCAGCAGCAGGCCGCCGACGACGAGCAGGACGTCGCGGGTGCGGCGCGAGCGCAGCACGCCGGCGGCCGCGGTCGTCGTGGCCCGGGAGGCGGCCACGCACGTCAGGGTCGCCAGGAGCGCCGCGACGAGCGCCACCAGCACCGCACCGGGCGAGGTGCCCCACGTGACGGCCGTCGTCAGCGCCAGCAGCAGCGTCACGACGCCCGGCCCGCCGATCAGGCCCGCCAGCAGCAGCCCCGGCACGAGCCGGCGGCGCGGCACCCCGAAGGTGGCGAACCGGGCCGGGTCGAGCGTCTCGTCGACGCCGAAGGCCACGAGGGGGACGAGCGCCCACCCCAGGACGGCGAGCGCACCGGCGCCGACGACGACGGGGCGGGCGACGTCCACCCCGGCGAAGCGCAGCGCCACCAGGCCCGCGCCGAGCAGGACCACCACGCCCAGCCCCCACAGCAGGCCGAGCACGAGGGCGACGACCTGCCAGGGGCTGCGGCGCAGCCCGTTGCGCAGCAGGAGGAGCTTCAGGCCGACGAGTCGCGCAACCACGCCAGCCTCCCCGCCACGTCCCGGCCGCCGCCGACGAGGTCGACGAACCGCTCCTCCAGGCTGCTGCCGGCACGCACCTGCTCCAGCGTCCCCGCGGCCAGGACCCGCCCGGCGCTGATGACGGCCACGTGGTCGCACAGCCGCTGCACGAGGTCCATGACGTGGCTGGACAGCACGACGGTGCCGCCGCCGGCGACGTAGTCCTGCAGGATCGCGCGGATGGTGGCGCCGCTGACGGGGTCCACGGCCTCGAACGGCTCGTCGAGGACGAGCAGGCGCGGGGCGTGGACGAGGGCGCAGGCCAGGGCGACCTTCTTCGTCATGCCCGCGGAGTAGTCCACGACGAGGGTGCCGCCGGCGTCGGCCAGCCCGAGGGCGTCCAGCAGCTCTGCCGTGCGCTCCTCGACGACGTCGCGCGGCATCCCGCGCAGCAGCCCGGCGTAGCGGACCAGCTCGGCGCCGGTGAGGCGGTCGAACAGGCGCACCCCGTCGGGCAGGACGCCCAGGCGGCGCTTGCCGGCGTCGGGGTCGCGCCACAGGTCCTCGCCCAGCACGTGCGCGGCGCCGCCGTCGGGGCGCAGCAGCCCGGTCGCCATGGACAGGGTCGTCGTCTTGCCGGCGCCGTTGGGGCCGACGACGCCGTAGAAGGAGCCGACGGGCACGTCGAGGTCGAGGGCGTCCACGGCGGTCTTGTCCCCGAAGCGCTTGGTCAGCCCGCGCAGGGCCAGCGCCGGCGCCCCGGCGGCCGCGCCCGTCGCGGCGCTCACGCCGCGCCCCGCGCCAGCCGTGGGGGGGGGGGGGGGGGGGGGGGGGGGGGGGGGGGGGGGGGGGGGGGGGGGTGGTGGGGGTGGGGGGGGGGGGGGTGGGGCGGGAGCTGGAGTCTTGGCTGCTCT
>NZ_JBJLSH010000061.1:0-19144 GCF_050871905.1 Kineococcus haloalkalitolerans | reverse complement strand
CCCGGGGGCCGCCGGAAGACCCGAGGAGCACCTCCTGCCCACCGACCCCCCCGCAACCCCCCCCCCCCCGCCCCCCCCCCCCCGCATGCACGACCCCCCGCCCCCGACGCTGCTCACGGTGCCGCTGGCCGCGCTGGTCGCTCCCGGCACGACGGCCGGCGCGGCGGCCTACCTCGTGCCCGTGCTGGCGGCCACCGCCCTCATGGCCGTCGCCGTGCGACGGGTCCCGGCGGCGCGGCGCGGGCCGTGGCGGTGGCTGCTGGCCGCGCTGTGCCTGTACGTGGCCGGGGAGCTCCTGTTCGCCGGGCTGGAGATCGCCGGCAACGAGAGCTGGCCCACCCCGGCCGACGCCGTCTACCTGCTGGCCTACGTGCCCGTCACCGTCGGCCTGCTCGGGCTGAACCGGCAGCGCGGCGGGAGCACCCACCGCGGCAACCTCCTCGACGCCGCCGTCCTGACCCTCAGCGCCGCGGTGCTCTTCGGCGTCTTCGTGGTGCTGCCCGCCGCCACGGACAGCTCCCAGCCGGCGCTGGTGCGCGTGCTGGCCGCCACCTACCCCGTCGCCGACGTCCTGTGGGTGTTCCTGCTCGCGCGGATGATCACCGGGCCCGGCGCGCGCACCGCGGCGTTCTGGTGGCTCGCCGGCGCGGTCACCTCCACCGTCGTCGCCGACGTCCTCATGACGTTCCACCAGTTCGCGGACGGCGGGGACACCACGACGCGGCTGATGAACGCCCTCTGGCAGCTGTTCTACGTCGGCAGCGCGGTCGCCGCCTGCACCGCCTCGGCGCCGACGCTGGCGGAGAAGAAGCCCGTCGACGGCGGCGGCCTGACCGTCGGGCGGCTGGTCCTGCTCGCCCTGGCGGCCGTCCTGCCCTCCGGCGTGCTCGGCGTCCTGGCCGTGACGGGACGCCCGACGCCCACCGCGTGGCTGGCAGCCGGCTCCGTCGCGCTGGTGTGCCTGGTCGTCGCGCGGGTGCACGACCTGCTGCAGCAGGTGCGCAGCCAGGCCGTGCAGCTGGCCGCGCTGGCGCGGACCGACCCCCTCACCGGGATCGCCAACCGCCGCACCTGGGACCACGAGCTGTCCCGGGCGTGCGCGCGCGCCCGCCGCGAGGGCGGCGCCCTGCACGTCGCCCTCGTCGACCTCGACCTGTTCAAGCGCTACAACGACACCCGCGGCCACCAGGCCGGCGACGAGCTGCTGAAGGCCGCCACCGCGGCCTGGTCCGAGCACCTGGGCGCCGACGGGTTCCTGGCCCGCTGGGGCGGGGAGGAGTTCGCCGTGCTGCTGCCGGGCGGAGCGGGCCCGGCCGCCGGCACCGCCGCGCTGGAGCGCCTGGACGGCCTGCGCACCGTCGTGCCCGACGGCCAGACCTGCTCGGTCGGCGTCGCCCGCTGGGACGGCGCCGAGGACCCCGCCGTCCTGCTGCACCGCGCCGACGAGGCCCTGTACGCCGCGAAGACGGGCGGTCGCGACCGCCTCGTGGCCGCGGACGCGCCCCTGACCGACCCGGCGGCGGGACTGGCAGACTCCCCCGTGTGAGCGCCCCCGGGTCCCCCGTCCGCACGCGCGCCGACGTCGCGCGCCTCGTCGACCACACGCTGCTCAAGCCCGAGGCGACCGCCGAGGACGTGCGGCTGCTGTGCGACGCCGCCCGCGAGCTCGGCGTCCTCGCCGTCTGCGTCTCCCCGAACATGCTGCACGCCGTCGACGGCGAGGGCCTGGTCGTCGCCACGGTCTGCGGCTTCCCCTCCGGCAAGCACACCAGCGCGGTCAAGGCCGCCGAGGCCGCCGAGGCCGTGCGCGCCGGCGCGGACGAGGTCGACATGGTCATCGACGTCGGCGCCGCGCTGGCCGGCGACGTGGACGCCGTGCGCGCCGACATCGCCGCCGTGCGCGCCGCCGTGCCCGCCCCCGGCGTGCTCAAGGTCATCGTCGAGTCCGCCGCCCTGCCCGACGGCGTCCTGACCGACGTGTGCCGCGCGGCGGAGGAGGCCGGCGCCGACTTCGTCAAGACGTCCACCGGCTTCCACCCCGACGGCGGGGCCAGCGTCCACGCCGTGGAGGTCATGCACGCGGCCGTCGGCGGGCGCCTGGGCATCAAGGCCAGCGGCGGCATCCGCACCACCGAGGTCGCCCTCGCCCTGCTGGACGCCGGCGCCACCCGGCTCGGCCTGTCCGGGTCGGCGACGGTCCTGGCGGGGCTCGACGACGGACCGGCCTGAGGAGGCTGCGGTGAGCGACCACGACGTCCACGAGGGCATCGAGTGCTGGCTGACGGACATGGACGGCGTCCTCGTCCACGAGGACGCCGCGCTGCCCGGCGCGGCGGAGTTCCTGGCCCGGCTGGTCGACACCGGCCGCCGGTTCCTCGTCCTGACGAACAACTCGATCTTCACCCCGCGCGACCTGGCCGCGCGCCTGTCGCGCAGCGGCATCACGGTCCCCGAGGAGGCGATCTGGACGTCGGCGCTGGCCACGGCGGACTTCCTGGCGCGGCAGATGCCGGGAGGGTCGGCGTACGTCATCGGCGAGTCCGGCCTGACGACGGCCCTGCACGAGGCGGGGTTCACCATGACCGACCGCGACCCGGACTACGTCGTCCTCGGCGAGACCCGCACGTACTCCTTCGAGGCGATCACCCGGGGGATCCGCCTCGTCGAGGGCGGGGCGCGCTTCATCGCGACGAACCCCGACGCCACGGGTCCCTCGGCGGAGGGGTCGCTGCCCGCGACGGGGTCGGTGGCGGCGCTCATCACGCGCGCCACGGGCGCCGAGCCGTACTTCGTCGGCAAGCCGAACCCGATGATGTTCCGCTCGGCGATGAACCGCATCGAGGCCCACTCGGAGACCACCGCGATGATCGGCGACCGGATGGACACCGACGTCGTGGCCGGCATCGAGGCGGGGCTGCGCACGTTCCTGGTGCTCACCGGGTCGACGCGGCGGGAGCAGGTGGAGCGGTTCCCGTTCCGCCCCCACCGCGTCGTGGACTCGGTGCAGGACCTCGTCGCGCTGGTCTGACGCGCGCGCCGGGGCGCCGCCGCGACGTCAGGCGCCGGCGCCCAGGACGTGCGCCATGACGCGGTGCCCGCGCGCCTCGGAGTGCCGGCTCTGCCGCTCCAGGGAGCGCGACAGCAGCAGGTGCGCGTAGCCGTCGGAGGGGCTGCGGCGCACCAGCTCGCGCGCCTGGGCCTCCGCCTTGGCGAGCATCGCGGCGCCGAAGTAGGCGCGGGCCAGCAGCTCGCGCAGGGCGCGGTCGTCGGGGTGGCGCTCCAGCAGCGGCTCCAGCGAGGAGACCGCCTCGGTGAACCGGCGCTCCTCGACGGCCTCGCGCGCCAGGCCGAAGCTGAGGGCGTCGAACGAGCCGGGGGTGCGGCCGGGGGCCTGCGTGGTCATGCCGGTGCAACGCGGGCCCGCCCGCCGGGCTTCCCGCGGCCGGGCGCGCGGGGTCGGCGGGGGGCCGGCGGGGGGCGCGGGTCAGCCCCAGCCCAGCTCGTGCAACCGCTCGTCGTCGATGCCGAAGTGGTGGGCCACCTCGTGCACGACCGTCGTGCGCACCTCGTCGACGACCTCGTCGCGGTCGGCGCACACGGCCAGCGTGGGGTTGCGGAACACCGTGATGCGGTCGGGCAGGGACCCGGCCGCCCACCAGGAGCCGCGCTCGGTGAGCGGGGTGCCCTCGTAGACGCCCAGCAGGTCCGGCGGCAGCGGCGGCTCGGGGTCGTCGGCCACCAGGACGACGACGTTGTCCACGAGCCGGGCCAGCTCGGCGGGGATCTCGTCGAGGGCGTCGGCGACGGCGTCCTCGAACTCCTCCTCGCTCATCGCGACGCGGTGCGGGCCGGCACCGCTCACGCGGGCACCGCCGCCCGGCGCGGGGACGGGCGGCTCAGCGGTCGGCCACCAGGACGGGGGCGCGGCCGAAGCGCAGCCGCTCCACGCTCACCGAGTCGACCGCGACCGCCGGGACACCCGCACCGGCCCGCCCCGCGGCCCGCTCGACGCCGCGCACGGCGAGGTCGCGGGCCGCGGCGGCGTCCGGCGCGCGCAGCGAGACGGTCTCGAAGACCGCCGCGCCGCCCAGCGCGGGCGTGGCGGGCCGGTGACCGAGCACGGTGACGCGGAAGCGAGCCATGCACGGATCGTGCCCGCCGCACCACGAACTGTCTAGATACGGCCCTCAGGGTCGTCTCAGCAGCAGCGGGCGCCGGCGGCGCCCGCGCGGGCGTCGGCGCGGCGGCGCTCGAACTCGCGCCGGCTCAGCGGCCGGTGGCCGTGCTCGGCGCACCCGGCCAGGTACGCCTCCCAGCGCGCTTCACCGCTCACCTGGTGCAGGTACCAGCGCAGGCCCGCGACCAGGCGCCTCACCGCGGCGCCCCGGCCGTCGTCCGCTCCGCCAGCGCGCGGCGCTCCTCGGGCGTGGGCACGATGCCCGCCGGCTCCACCAGGCGCGAGGGCCGCGCCGGCACCTCGGTGGTGGGCAGCGACCCGCCGGCGCGCAGCGCCCGCACCACGACGACCACCGCGTTGGCGAGCACGACGAGCACGAGGAGCGCGAACACCGACTGCAGCACGCCGTTGACGGTCGAGTTCGTGATGACCTGCTGCATCTGGCCGGCGTCCCGCGCGGGGGCGAGGACCTCGCCGCGGGCCTGCGCCTCGCGGAAGCGGGCGGCGTTGGCGAAGTAGCCGATGAGCGGGTCGGCGGAGAACACCTTCTGGTAGCTGGCGGTCATCGTGGTCGTCAGGTCCCACGCCAGCGGCACCCCCGTCACCCACGCCCAGCGCAGCCGCCCGTGCTTGATCAGCAGCGTCGTCGCCAGGGTGAGGGCGATCGCCGCGAGGAGCTGGTTGGCGATGCCGAACAGCGGGAAGAGCTGGTTGATGCCGCCCAGCGGGTCGGTGACCCCCACCCACAGGAAGTACCCCCAGGCGCCGACGACGACGGCGCTGGACAGCAGGATCCCCGGCCGCCACGACAGGTCGCCGAAGCGCTTCCACACGTTGCCGACGGTGTCCTGGAGCATGAACCGGCCCACCCGGGTGCCGGCGTCGACGGCGGTGAGGATGAACAGCGCCTCGAACATGATCGCGAAGTGGTACCAGAACGCCTGCAGGCCGCCGCCGAACGCCTCGTGGAACACCTGCGAGATGCCCAGCGCCAGGGCCGGGGCGCCGCCGGTGCGGGAGACGAGGCTGGGTTCCTCCACGGCCTGCGCGGCCGCGGTGAGGGTCTCCGGCGTCGTGGCGAACCCGAGCCCGGTGACGAACTGCGCGGCGGAGACGGGGTCGCCGCCCGTGGCCCCGGCCGGGGAGTTCATCGCGTAGTAGATCCCCTGGTCGATGACCGAGGCGGCGATGAGGGCGCTGATCGCGACGAAGCTCTCCATGAGCATGCCGCCGTAGCCGATGAGCCGGACCTGGCGCTCCTTGGCGATCATCTTGGGCGTCGTGCCGGAGGCGATGAGCGCGTGGAACCCCGACAGGGCTCCGCACGCGATGGTGATGAACACGAACGGGAACAGCGAGCCGGCGAAGACCGGGCCGTTCCCCTCGCGGGCGAAGTCGGTGACGGCCTGGTTGGCCAGGACGGGCCGGGCCACCAGCAGGCTGGCCGCCAGCAGCACGATGACGCCGATCTTCATGAACGTCGACAGGTAGTCGCGCGGGGTCAGCAGCAGCCACACCGGCAGCACCGAGGCGACGAACCCGTACGCGACGAGGGCGATGACCAGCGTCTCCGGGGACAGCGTGAGGTCCTCGGCCAGGCCGAGCTGCTCGACGTAGCCGCCGCCGACGATGGCCGCCAGCAGCAGGACGACGCCGATCCCGGTGGCCTCCAGCACCTTGCCGGGGCGCAGGTAGCGCAGGTACACGCCCATGAACAGGGCGATGGGGATGGTCAGGGCGATGGAGAACACGCCCCACGGGGACTCGGCGAGGGCGTTGACGACGATGAGCGCCAGCACCGCCAGGATGATGATCATGATGGCGAAGACGGCGACGAGGGCCGCGGCGCCGCCGACCGGGCCGATCTCCTCGCGCACCATCTGCCCCAGGCTCTTGCCGTCGCGGCGCATCGAGAAGAACAGGACCGTCAGGTCCTGCACGGCCCCGGCGAAGATGACGCCGACGACGATCCAGATCGTCCCGGGCAGGTAGCCCATCTGCGCCGCGAGCACGGGCCCGACGAGCGGGCCGGCGCCGGCGATGGCGGCGAAGTGGTGGCCGAACAGCACGCGCCGGTCGGTGACCTCGTAGTCGACGCCGTTGTGCAGGCGCTCGGCCGGGGTGGCGCGGGAGTCGTCGGCGCGCAGCACCCGGTACGTGATGAACCGGGCGTAGAAGCGGTAGGCGATCGCGTAGGAGGCCAGCGCCGCGAACAGGATCCACAGCGCGTTGACCTCCTCGCCGCGCGCCAGGGCGAGCACCGTCCAGCAGGTGGCGCCGACCAGCGCCACCAGGGTCCAGACGACGACCGAGCGCGGCGAGGGCCGCCGGCGCGGCAGCCGTGCTCCTGCCTCGTGCTCCGTGGGGGTGTGACTGGGCACCGTCCGCCTCCTCGCGGTCCGTGGGGTGGTCCGCGGCAGATGGTGGACCCGTCACGCCCCGCTGTCGCGCCGGACGCGCCGGTGACGACCTCCGGGGGCCGGCGAGCTCAGTACAGGTCGGTGCGCCGGTCGGCGAGGTAGGGGTTGGCCCGCTGCGCGGCGGCGACCCGGCGCGGGTCGACGGTGGCCCGCAGCAGGGCCTCGCCGTCGCGGGCGCTCGCCAGCACGGCGCCGGAGGGGTCGACGACGCTGCTGCGGCCCACGTAGACGAGGTCGCCCTCGGCGCCGACCCGGTCCACGTAGGCCACGTACAGCTGGTTCTCCCACGCCCGCACCCGGACCAGCTCCTCGGCCACCCAGGCGAACGGCTCCATCTGCGCGGTGGGCACGGCGACGAGGTGGGCGCCGGCCAGCGCCGCGGCGCGCACGGCCTCGGGGAACTCCACGTCGTAGCAGACGAGCAGCGCGACCCGGACGCCCCCGGCGCCGGGCAGGTCGAACGTGGTGACCAGGCGCCCGCCGGGAGCGAAGGTGCCGCGGTCCAGCTCGCCGAACAGGTGGGCCTTGCGGTGCCGGGCCAGGACCTCGCCGTCGGCGCCGACGGCCAGGGCGGTGTTCCAGCAGGCGCCGCCGTCCAGCTCGGGCAGGCCGGCGACCACGGCCAGGCGGTGCCGGCGGGCGACCTCGGCCACGCGCTCGGCCAGCGGCAGCCCGGCCAGGCGGTGCACCGCCTCCCGGCCGACGGCGTACCCGGTGAGGACCATCTCGGGCGTCACCAGCAGGTCCGCCCCGCCGGCGGCGGCCTCCGCGGCCGCCGCGTCGAGCGCGGCGAGGTTCGCCTCCACGACCGCGGGGTCCCCCGGCTCCCCCGGCTCGCCGCTCGTCCCCGCCGTCTGCCAGCACGCCAGCTCCACGCGGGCAGCCTAGGCCGGGCGCACGCGGGCGGTCGGCGTTCGGGCCGGGGACCGCGGTCGTGGCAGGATCGCCCGGTGCGATTGGCTGACCAGCTCGACGGCAAGCGGCTCCTGCTGACCGGTGTCACCGGCTTCATCGGTGAGGCGCTGGTGCAACGGCTGCTGGTGGACCTGCCGGGGACCCGCGTGGTGGTGCTCGTGCGCCCCAAGCCCGGTCAGAGCGGCGAGGACCGCGTGCGGGCCCTGCTGCGCAAGCCGATCTTCGCAGCGGCCGGGGACGTCGACGACCTGCTGAAGACGCGGGTGGAGGTCCTCGAGGGCGACCTGGCCTCGGTGCCGGAGTTCCCCGCCGACGTCGACGTCGTCGTGCACTGCGCGGGCGACGTCTCCTTCGACCCGCTCATCCAGGACGCGTTCACCACCAACGTCCTGGGCACGCAGGCGATGGTCGACCGCACGCTGGAGGCCGCGGCCGCCTCGGGCCGGCCCGTGCACTACGTGCACGTGTCGACGGCGTACGTGGGCGGGCGCCGCCGCGGCGCCGTCCCCGAGCGCGCGGTCGAGCACGAGGTGGACTGGCGCAAGGAGACCACCGCGGGGCTGCAGCTGGCCGCCCGCATCGAGGAGGACTCCCGCCTGGAGCCGCGGCTGCGCGAGTTCCTGCGCGCCGCCGAGCGCGACCACGGCCGCGCCGGGCCGCTGAGCGTGGCCGCCGGCGCGGAGGAGCGCCGGGTCCGCTGGGTCGTCGAGCAGCAGAAGGCCGCGGGCAAGGAGCGCGCCCGCACCCTGGGCTGGACGGACTGCTACACGTTCACCAAGGCGATGGGCGAGCGCCTCGTGGAGGAGGTCGCCGCCCCGGTGGTGCCCACGACGGTCCTGCGCCCCAGCATCGTCGAGTCGGCCCTGCAGCACCCGCACCCGGGGTGGATCGAGGGCTTCAAGATGGCCGAGCCGATCATCCTGGCCTACGGCAAGGGCGAGCTGACGGAGTTCCCGGCCGCCCCCGACTCCGTGCTCGACGTCGTGCCGATCGACCACGTCGTCAACGCGATCATCGCCGCCTCCGCCGCTCCGCCGCCGCTGTCGCAGCCGGCGTACTACCACGTGTCCTCGGGCAACCGGAACCCCATCACCTTCCGCGGCCTGTACACGCACGTGCGCAACTACTTCGTCCAGCACCCCTTCGACTCCTCCCCCGAGGTCATGCCGACGTGGCAGTTCCCCGGGGTCGGCAAGGTCGAGCGCAAGGTGCGCACCGGCGAGCTGCTGACGGCCGCCGGTGAGCGCGTCCTCGCGCTGGCGCCGCGCTCGGAGCGGGTGCGCCAGGTCTCCCGCAAGATCGACGGCACCCGCCGCCAGGTGGAGTTCGCCCGCCGCTACATGGACCTGTACAAGGCGTACACCGAGGCGGAGCTGCGCTTCGTCGACGACAACACCCTGGCCCTGCACCGGTCGCTGGACCCCGCCGACGTCGAGGAGTTCGGCTTCGACACCTCCGTCATCGACTGGAAGCAGTACTGGGAGGACACCCACTGCCCCAGCGTCACCGGGCAGATGCGCAAGTACGAGCAGATCCGCGCCCGCCGCAGGGCCGCCGAGCGCTCGGGCCCCCGCGACCTGGTGCCCGCCACCCCCGGTGGCCCGCCCGTCCTGGCGGTCTTCGACCTCGCCGGCACCCTGCTGCCGGGCACCGTCGTGGACACCTACCTGGAGCTCCGGCTGTCCGGGCTGGGCGCGCCCGCGCGGGTGGCCGAGTTCGGGCGCGTGGTGCGGAACCTGCCCGGCTGGATCGCCGCCGAGCGCAAGGACCGCGGCAGCTTCCTGCGCTCGCTGTTCCGCGGCTACGCCGGGGTGGACCTCGACGTGCTCGAGCGCTTCGTGGACGACGTGCACGGTCCCAAGCTGCTGCACCGCGTCAGCTCCGACGCCCTCAAGCGCATCCAGGCCCACCGCGACGCCGGCCACCGCACCGTGCTCATGACCGGCGACGTGCGCACCGTGACGCGGCCGCTGTCCGGGCTGTTCGACGAGGTGGTGTGCACCGAGCTGGAGGAGGAGGTCGGCGCCGACGGCGTGCGCCGCGCCACGGGCTTCCTGACCTCCCCGCCGCTGGTGGGCGAGGCGCGCGCGGCCTGGCTGCGCCGCTACGCGGAGGTCGAGGGGGCGGACCTGGCCGCCTCCTACGCCTACGCCGACTCCCACTCGGACCTGCCGCTGCTGAAGGCCGTGGGCAACCCGACGGCCGTCTCCCCCGACGTGCCGCTGTTCCGGGTCGCGCGGGCCTCGCGCTGGCCGGTGGCGGACTGGGCGGCGACCTCGCCGACGCTGCGGCTGCGCGTGCCGCAGCAGGTGCTCGCCGGCACCGACTGACGGGCCGGGGCCGCGCCCCGGCCCGGCCCGTCCGCGGGGGCGTTGCCCGCCGGTCGTGGGAGGATGCGCGGGTGCTGCCGTCACCGTTGCTGAACGCGCCCGGCACCGCGCGCGAGGAGGTCCGTCGATGACGACGCTCACGACCACGCTGATGGCCGCCGGCGGGCGGCGGCGGGTGCTGCCCGCGCTGCGCGGCAAGCTCCCCGGCCGCGGTGCGACCGCCCCCTCCGGCGGCGCCCCGGGCGGCCCCGGCGGGGACGACCCGCACCGCGTGCACCGCAACGACTGGGTGCGCTCGGGCCCGGCCACGGCCGTGCGCTCGGCGCTGCAGCGCGCCGTGCTGCACCCCCTGCTGACGGCCGAGCTGCGCCTGGAGGTGCACGGCGCCGAGCGCCTGGACGCCCTGGGCGGGCCCGCGGTCCTCGTCGCCAACCACTCCTCGCACCTGGACGCGCCCGTCATCCTGGACGCCCTGGGCCCGCGCCGGCGCCGGCGGGTGGCCGTGGCGGCGGCCGCGGACTACTTCTTCGACGTGTGGTGGCGCGCGGCCCCCTCCGGGCTGGTCATCGGCACCTTCCCGCTGGAGCGGCGCGGCGGCCGCGGCGCCCAGGCCTCCTCGCAGCTGCTGGCCGACGGCTGGAGCCTGGTGATCTTCGCCGAGGGCGGGCGCAGCTACACCGGCGAGATGCGCCCGTTCAAGAAGGGCGCGGCCTACCTGGCCCTGGAGGCCGGGGTGCCCGTCGTGCCGGTCGCGCTGCGCGGCACGTACGAGGCGATGCCCCCCAAGCAGAACTGGCCGTCGAAGGGGCGCCCGCGGGTGTCCGTGACCTTCGGCGAGCCCCTGCACGGGCGCCCGGGCGAGCGCGCCGGGGACTTCACCCCGCGCATCGAGGAGGCCGTGGCCAAGCTGCTCGCCAACAGCTGAGCGGCCGCCGCGCACGGCCCGCCGAGGGCCGTCGCGCAGCGTGAGATGTGCCACACGCACGGCCCCCGTGCTGCTCCGTCCGGGCCGCGGACGGGCCCGCAGGTCACGATCGGGCCACGGGGAGGTGTACGGGAGCGCTCCGGCTTGTTACCGTCACTCCGCTCCCGAGGCGATCGGGGGCACGGCCGCGGACACGCCGAGTCCTGCCCACCGCGCCGGTTCACGATCTCCGACGGGCAGGAGCGGGGGACCCATGGTTCCTCGGACGACCGGCCGGCACCGCCGGACGGGAGTCCTCGGGGTGAAGCCGCCCACGGGCGGCCGGGTCAACAACCTTCGACCCGAACCCGACAGCTCACCTCGCAGGCGTTGGAGGTAGACAGCCATGCCCGCGACCCGTCGCGCCCCCGCACGCCCCCGCACCCTGCGCCGCGCCCTGCTGGCCGCGGCCGCCGCCGGCGCGGCCGGTGCCGCCCTCGTCGGCCCCGTCTCCTCCGCCTCGGCCGCGCCCGAGTCCGAGTGGGACCGCCTCGCCGTCTGCGAGTCCGGCGGCAACTGGGCCATCAACACCGGCAACGGCTACCACGGCGGCCTGCAGTTCAGCCCCCGCACGTGGTCCGGCTTCGGCGGCGGGCAGTTCGCCCGCTACGCCTACCAGGCCACCCGCGAGCAGCAGATCGTCGTCGCCGAGCGCGTCCTGGCCAAGCAGGGCTGGCGCGCCTGGCCCTCCTGCTCGCGCAAGCTGGGCCTGCGCGGCGCGGCCGACCCCGTCGGCGCCGAGCAGCGCCTGCTGAACCCGGCCCCGCCGGCGCCGGTGTGGGAGTCCGCCCCCGCCCCGATCCCCGCGGCCGCGCCCGCCGAGGCCGCCCCCGCCGCGGCCCCCGGCGGCCGCACGGCCGTCGTCGCCCCCGGCGACACCCTGTACCGCATCGCGGCCCGCAACGGCGTGGCCGGCGGCTGGGCGGCCCTGTACGACGCCAACCGCGGCACCATCGGCGCCAACCCCGCGCACATCCGCGTCGGGCAGGTGCTCGTCCTCCCCTGAGGAACCCCGGGGGGCTGACCGCTCCCCCGCGCACGAGGGCCCCGGACGCGCCGCGCGCGTCCGGGGCCCTCGCGCGTGCCGCGCGTCAGCCGCGGGCGGGCGGCTCGCCGTGGTCGGGCACCGGCAGGCGCTCGCCGCCGCGGCGCATCGACTCGTGGGCCACGATGCCCGGCAGCGTGAAGCGGGCCGCGACCCACGCGTTGACGGGCGGCAGCGTCCCGTCGGTCACCGAGCGGACGAAGTCGTCGGCGAGGAAGTGGTGGCTGCCCTCGTGGCCGTTGCGCGCGCCCTCGAACTCCGCGGGCAGGCGGCTGCGGTCGTGCACGGGCGCGCACCCGGACGTGAAGGCCGCGCGCAGCGCCGGGGAGACGTCCGCCAGGGCCGGGTCGTCGGCGGAGCCGGAGCGGGCGTGCAGGTGGTCGGTGACGTCGTCGACGCGCTCCTTGTCCTGCCAGACGCTGCTGCGGGCGGTCTGCTCGAAGCTGGCGCCGGTGCCGAAGAAGCTGAAGCGCGACTCCTTCAGGTGCGAGGGGTAGCCGACGCGGCGGAACTCGTTGGTGCGCATCGCGCCGCCGCCGGCGAGCTCGAAGAGCGCGGTCGCGTTGGACACGTCGTTGTCCCACATGCTCACCGAGCGGTCGAAGACGCCGTCGCCGCGGCGGTCGGGGGTGCCGATGCAGCTGACGCTCGTGGCGTGCGTGGGCAGGGCGCCCAGCACCCCGCCGACGGCGTGGGTGGGGTACAGCATGGGCGGGTAGCTGGCGGTGGCCTTCCAGTCCTCCCCGCCGGAGTAGCGGTAGGCGTCGTAGAAGCCCAGGTCCATGTCGTGGACGTAGTCGCCCTCGGCGTAGAAGACGTCGCCGAGCTCGGCCAGGCGCTGGCGCACGTAGACGACGGCCGGGTTGTAGTAGCTCGTCTCGCCCATCATGTAGACGAGGCCGGTGCGCTCGACGCGCTCGACGACCGCGGCCACCTCCTCGGCCGTGATGGCCATGGGGACGGCGGAGTAGACGTGCTTGCCGGCGTCCAGGGCAGCGGCCACGAGGGGCCCGTGCGTCCAGCGCTGGGTGAAGACCGCGACGGCGTCGACGTCGGAGGCCAGGACGTCCTCGACCGAGGGCAGGGTGCCGGCCAGGCCCTGCTCGGCCACGAGCGCCTCGGCGCGCTCGGGCAGGAGGTCGGTGACGTGGATGTCGCCGACGCCGGGGTGCAGGGACCAGAGCTTGGTGAAGGACCCGGCGAACTGGCCGGCGCCGATGACGGCGAGGCTGAAGGTCATGGGAGGGAGGGCTCTCTCGTCGTCGAGCAGGACTCCCGAGTTCTACGCCGGAACCTCACGGCCCGTCAAGGACGGCGCAGAGCCGATCACCACCGCCACCGCTCGCGCTCGACGTTCCACCGCGGAAGTCACGAGGGCGGGTGCGGGACCTGACCGAAGACGTGCCGCCGCACCCAGGCGTGCACGGCGACGGCGGCCGCGGCGCCCACGTTGATCGACCGCGTCGAACCGTACTGACCGATGGCCAGCACGGCGCGGCAGCGCGCGAGCGCCTCCGGGCTCAGGCCCGGCCCCTCCTGGCCGAACAGCAGGACGCACCCGCGGGGCAGGTCGTACGTCTCCAGCGGCACCGAGCCCTCGACGTTGTCGACACCCACCAGGGGCAGGTCCCGCTGCGCCGCCCACGCGGCCAGCGCCTCCGCGTCCGGGTGGTGGTGCACCGACAGGTACCGGTCGGTGACCATCGCGCCGCGCCGGTTCCACCGCTTCGCGCCGACCACGTGCACGCCCGCGACGTTGGCCGCGTTGGCCGTGCGCACGATCGAGCCGATGTTCGCGTCGTGCTGGTGGTTCTCCACCGCCACGTGCAGGGGGTGGCGGCGGGTGTCGAGGTCGGCGACGACGGCCTCGTTCGACCAGTAGCGGTAGCGGTCCACCACGTTGCGGCGGTCTCCGTCGCGCAGCAGCTCGGGGTCGTAGCGCGGGTCGTCGGGCCACGGGCCCTCCCACGGGCCGACGCCCACCACCCGCTCCGCCGGGCGCTCGGCCCCGCCCTCGGCCCCGCCGCCCGTCACCCCGTCCACGGGCGCCATCGTCGGGCACGCGACCACCGCTCAGGACGGCGGGTTCAGCCGCCACAGCCGGTAGGACCACGGCACGTCGTAGCCCACGACCCACAGCGCGTAGGCGCCGGCGAGCGCCCGGGACACCCGGTCCTCGCGCACCGCCGCCAGCAGGACGCCCACCGGCACCGTGAAGGCGAGCATCCCGGCGAAGCCCGCGGCCGGGCTGCGGCGGCCGAAGAAGGCGACGTTCCACAGCTCGTTGCCCGCCAGGACGGCCAGCGCGGCACGGCGGGCCCGCTCGTCGCCCCGCTGGTCCGCGCGGTCGAGGACGATCGTCATCGCCCCGTAGTAGGCGACGCCCACGCCCGCGAACACCGGCAGCGGCACCTGCCAGCGGGGCCGGCGCAGCCCGGCGAACCAGGCCAGCGCCGCCCGGCCGGCGACCGCGTTGCCGCCCACCGCCGCGACCGCGACCGGCAGCCCGGTGCGCGCGACACGCCGGCGCGCGCCGCCCGTCCCGCCCACCCCGCTCACGCCGCCCGCCGCCACGCGGCGCGGAAGGACAGGGCCCGGCCCGTGCGCAGCAGCGAGTTCTCGTACAGGCGCACGGCCACCGCCACGAGCAGCGCCGCCGTGGCCACCACGATCCCCAGCGCCAGCAGCGGCTCCCACAGAGCCACGTCACCGGCGAGCACCCGCCGCGGCATGACCATCGGCGAGGAGAACGGCAGGTACGACAGGACCGTCTGCAGCGTGCCCGGCTCGGTGGCGAAGAAGGTGGCGAAGAACGGCAGCATGAGCAGCATCTGCACGGGCGTCGCGGTGGACTGCAGGTCCTCCAGGCGGCTGGCCATCGCGCCCGCCGCCGCCCACAGGCACGAGAGCATCGCGAAGCCGAGGACGAAGAAGACGACGAACCAGCCCGCCGCGGCCGGCACGCTCGGCAGCGACGCCAGCAGCTCCGGCTCCGCGACGGCCAGCCCCGCCAGGCCGACCCCGACGATCAGCGCGAGCTGCCCCAGCGCCAGCAGGCCGTTGCCGACGATCTTGCCGACGAGCAGCTGGCGGACCGGGACGGTCGCCACGAGCAGCTCGACGACCCGCGTCTGCTTCTCCGTCACCACGCTCTGCGCGATGGAGTAGCCGAAGATCAGGACGATCTGCAGGAACAGCACCGCGAACGCCAGCCCCAGCACGTAGGTGACGACGGGGTCGACGGCGGAGGGGTCCAGCAGCCGCTGCGCCGGGCCGGGCGCGGCCAGCAGCGCCCCGACCTCCCCGGCCGGCACCCCGGCCGCGACCAGGCGCTCGACGGCCTGCGCCCCGCTCACGCGGGCGGTCAGCACCTCGGCCAAGGCGCCCGGCACGGAGGTGTCGCCGACGACCTCCACGCCGTCCCCGCCGCCGGCCGCGGGCAGGACCGCCGCGTCGACGTCCCCGGCGCGCACCAGCGCCTCGGCACCGGCGACGTCGCTCTCGCGCAGGCGCACCTCGACGCCGCTCTCGCCCGGCCCCGCCCGCTCCACCAGCGGCCGGGTCTCCTGCACGATCGCCACGTCGTAGCGGTCGGTGCCGCCGGAGAGGAGCCCCGGCAGGAACACCGCCGCCAGCACGATCGCCAGCAGCAGGCCCGTGGACCACAGGAAGCCCCTGTCGCGCAGCCGCTCGGTCGTCTCGCGGCGGGCGACCAGCCGCCACTGCCCGCTGACCCGCACGCCCGCGGTCCCCGCGCTCACCGCGACACCTCCTGGAACAGCTCGGACAGGGTGGGCACGACCGGCGCGAACGCGGCCAGGCCGCCGCGGCGCACCGCGCCGTCGAGGACCTCGCGCTGCGCGCCCGGCGCGAGCACCTCCAGCTCGGCGCTGCCGCGCTCGCGCCGCGCGACCCGCACCCCCGGCACCGCGTCCAGCCAGGACAGGTCGTCCACGGCCGGGTCGGCCTCCACCCGGTAGCGCGCCCCCGAGCGGGAGCGGCGCAGCTCCTGCGGCTCCCCGGCCGCCACGACGCGCCCGGCGTGCAGGACGACCAGCTCGTCGCACAGCCGGTCGACGAGGTCCAGCTGGTGGCTGGAGAACAGGACGCCGACCCCTGCGCGCACCCGCTCGCGCAGCAGCTCGGCCATGGCGTCGACCGCCAGCGGGTCCAGGCCGGAGAACGGCTCGTCGAGGACGAGCAGCTCCGGGTCGTGCACGAGGGCGGCGGCCACCTGCACGCGCTGCTGGTTGCCCAGCGACAGGGACTCCAGCTGCTCGCGGCCGCGGTCACCCAGGCCCAGGCGCTCCAGCAGCTCGCCCGCGCGACGGGCGGCCGCCGCGGCGTCCACGCCGTGCAGGCGGGCGAGGAACACCAGCTGCTCCAGCAGCCGGCCCTTGGGGTAGAGGCCGCGCTCCTCCGGCATGTAGCCGAAGCGGCGGCGCACGGCCAGGTCGGGCACGCGCCCGCGGAACGTCACCGTGCCGCTGTCGGCCGACAGCACGCCCAGGGCGATGCGCATGGTGGTCGTCTTGCCGGCGCCGTTGGCGCCGACGAAGCCGACCATGCGCCCGTCGGGGACGGTCAGGCTCACCCCGTCCAGCGCGGTCCGGTCGCCGAAGCGGCGCACGAGGGAGTCGAGGACGAGCACGCGGCGACGCTAGCGACGGCGCCCGCGGCGGCACGTCACCCGAACGGTGGAACCGGTGGTGCGCCGGACGGGTGGCCCGGGGAGCTCAGGGGACGTCGGGGGCGCGACCGGCGCCGCGCAGCAGCTCCGCCATCTCCGGCAGGTCGAACACCTGCGCGACGGCCAGGCCGGACTGCCGGCCCAGCGCCGGGTCCGCGCCCGCGGCCAGCAGCAGCTCGACGACCCCGCGCGCCTGGCGGAACACCGCTGCCCCCAGCGCCGTCTGCCCCTTGTCGTTGACCCGGGCGTGGTCCGCGCCGCGCTCCAGCAGCGCCCGCACGGTGTCCTCGTGCACGTGGTAGGCGGCCAGCAGCAGCAGGGTGTCCCCCACCGAGTTGGTCAGGTCCACCGGCACGCCCGCGTCCACGCGGGCGGTCAGCTCCGCCGTCGCGCCCTCGCGGGCGAGGTCGAAGGTCTCCTGCAGGAACCGCAGCTCCTCGTCCGTCAGCGCCTCGGGCACGCCGCGAGCTTAAGCGGTGCCGCCGGACCCGGCCGCCGGGCGGCGCCCGCCCGGGGGCCGCCACCGGGCCCCTGGCGCGCCGGGGACGGCTGCCCGTACCGTTGCTGAACCGGTTCGGGTCGGCGTCGCCACCGGCGGCGCGCGCCCGGGCGGTGCCGCAGCGGGACGTTCCCGCGGGACGTGAGAGGACGACGTGACGCAGACCATCGACCCCGGGCGCATCTCCGTGCAGCTGTACACGCTGCGCGACGCGCTGGACGCGGACGCCGACGCGACGCTGGGACGGCTGGCCGCCGTCGGCTTCACCCAGGTGGAGCCGTTCGGGCTGGCCGAGCGCGCGGAGCAGCTGGCCCCGCTGCTGGCCGAGCACGGGCTGAGCGCCCCCAGCGCCCACACCTCCCTCGTCGCCGGGGCCTCCCCCGTCGACCTCGACGCCACCTTCGCCGCCGCCGCGGCCACCGGCACCGGCCTCGTCATCGAGCCGTTCGTCGACCCGGCGCGCTGGACGAGCGCCGAGGACGTGGCCGCCGTGGCCGCCGAGCTGAACGCCGCCGCCGCGCGCGCCGCCGACGCCGGCCTGCGCGTGGGCTACCACAACCACTGGTTCGAGCTGGAGAACCTCATCGGCGGGCGCACCGCCCTGGAGGTCCTGGCCGACTCCCTCGACGACGCCGTCGTCCTGGAGGTCGACACCTACTGGGCGCACGTCGGCGGGGTCGCGGACGTGCCCGCCCTGCTGCGCCGCCTGGGCACCCGCGTGGCCGCCGTGCACCTGAAGGACGGCGACGGCACCCGCGACACGAAGAACCAGGTCGCCCTCGGCACCGGCCGCGTCGACGTGGCCGGCATCCTCGCCGCCGCCACCTCCCCCGAGGTGGACGTCGAGCTGGGCGTCGTCGAGCTCGACGACTCCTCCGGCGACCTCGAGCAGGCCGTCGCCGACGGCTACGCCTACCTCACCGGCGGGCAGGTGCAGGCGTGAGCGCCCCCGAGCCCCGCACCGGCCCCGTCGGCATCGGCATCATCGGCGCCGGCGTCATCTCCGGCACCTACCTGGAGAACCTCACCTCCTTCCCGGACGTGCAGGTCCACGCGATCGGCGACCTGTTCCCCGAGGCGGCCGCCAAGCGCGCCGCCGAGCACGGGGTCCCGGCGCACGGCGGCATCGACACCGTGCTGCAGCACCCCGAGGTGGAGATCGTCGTCAACCTGACGATCCCGCAGGCGCACGTCGAGGTGTCCTCGGCGGCCATCGCCGCCGGCAAGCACGTGTGGAGCGAGAAGCCGCTGACGCTGGACCGCGCCGGCGGCGAGACGCTGCTGGCGCAGGCCGCCGCCGCCGGGGTGCGCCTGGGCTGCGCGCCCGACACGTTCCTGGGTTCCGGGCTGCAGGAGTCCCTCGCGGCGATCCGCCGCGGCGACATCGGCGTGCCCCTGTCGGCGCTGACGCTCATGCAGCAGCCCGGCCCCGAGGCGTGGCACCCGAACCCGGCGTTCCTGTTCCAGCGCGGCGCGGGCCCGCTGTTCGACATCGGCCCCTACTACGTCACCGCGCTGGTGCAGGCGTTCGGGCCCGTGGCCTCCGTCGCGGCCCTCGGCTCCAAGGCCCAGGAGAACCGCGTCATCGGCTCCGGCCCGAAGGCCGGGGAGTCGTTCGAGGTGACCGTGCCCACGCACGTCAGCGTCCTGGCGCAGTTCCGCAGCGGGCAGAGCGCCAACAGCACCTACAGCTTCGACTCGCAGCTGCAGCGGCAGGGCTTCGTCGAGATCAGCGGCACCGAGGCGACCCTGCAGGTGCCGGACCCGAACAACTTCGACGGGGACGTGCGCATCACGCGCCGCGGCTCCACCGAGTGGGAGCTGCTGACGAGCACGACGGCGCGCTCCACGCGCGGCACCGGCGTGCTGGAGATGGCGCGCGCGCTGCGCGAGGGCCGCCCGCACCGCGTGCAGGGCGCGCTGGCCCACCACGTCGTCGACGTCCTGGAGTCGGTCGACGAGTCGATCCGCGAGCGGCGGTTCGTCGACGTGGCCAGCACCGTCGAGGCGGCCGAGCTGCTGCCGGCGGACTGGGACCCGACGGCCCGCACCGTCTGAGCGGTCCCCGGCACGACGGAGCGCCCCGACCCGCCCGGGTCGGGGC
>NZ_JBJLSH010000060.1:0-19377 GCF_050871905.1 Kineococcus haloalkalitolerans | reverse complement strand
GCCCCGCGTGCACGTGCTCGCGGGGCCGTCGGCGCTCCCGGTGCCGGTCCGCTCAGGCGGAGCGGACCAGCGGGGTGACCGGCTCGTCGTCGTCCAGCGGCACCGCGCGCGGGGCGGGGTGCTCGACGAGCGCGACCACGCGCGCGGCCATGAAGCGGGCCGTGCGCACGGCGGTGCCGCCGCGGGTCACCTCGGTGACCTCCACGACGCCGCGGCCGTGCGTGACCTCCACGCGCCGGCCGGCGCGGGTCGCCCGGACCTCGTAGGTGCGGGTGTCGTCGCCGGCCTCGACGACGACTTCGACGCGGTCGCCCTTCACGGCTGCCTCCTGGCGGCTCGGGTGGTGCTGGGACGCGCACGGGTGGTGCTGGGTGCGCTGGGGGGTGCTCGCCCGGAGCGAGGGGACCCCGCGGGAGCGGCGTCGCGGCCGCGGGGTGGGAGTGGGTGGCGGTGCCCCGCCAGCGCCTGTCGGCACGGTGGTCGCTCGCAGCGACGAGGGTTGGAGCCCGGGGCATGTCCGGGGCACCGCCACCGGGTACAACCGGCGACCCCCCTCCCCCCTTCCCGGGCGGGGTGTGACGCGCGTCATGCCCGGGCGGCGCGGCCGGTGGCGCCGCCCGGGCGGGCCGTCAGCCGCCGAGGGCCCCGCGCACCTGCCGCTTCTGCTCCTCGCTCAGGCCCAGGCTGCCGGCGACGGCGTCGAAGAGCTGCTCGACGTCGGGGCCGGCGAACAGGTCGCCCAGCGGGCCGCCGGGCGCCTCCTCGTCCTCCTCGGCCGTGGCGGCGGCCAGCGCCGGCCACAGACCGGGCTCGACGGTCCACGGCTCCTCGCTGACCAGCCCGAACGCCCGCAGGTCGCCGAGGCGCTCGACCAGCTGCTCGAGGGCGGCGCCGGCCGCCGCGCCCAGCGGACCGGCCTGGTCGACGAGGCGGTCCAGCGTGCGGGAGCTGAACGGGGTGCCGGCCGCGGCGGCGGCCAGGACGGTCGGCACGAGGGCCTCCGCGACGCTGAACCCGCCGCCCAGGACGTCGGGGTCGTGGACGACGAAGCGACCCACCAGCGCCCGCCGCACCGCGCGGGCCTCCTCGTCGGGGTCCAGCCAGGTGGGCGCCTGCGGGCCCGGGCGCAGCTCGGTCTCGTCGTCGCCGTCGAGCAGCTCCAGGTCGATCATCGTGACGACGACCTGCTGCAGCCACGGCACGTCCTCCAGGGACGCCGGCGCCTCGGCGGGGCGCACGTCGAGGGCGGCCAGCAGGGCCTCGACGTCGGGCAGCGCCAGCTCCTCGTCCTCGGGCACGGCGAGGCGGTCACCGACGCGCTCCAGGACGGCGCGCGCCGCGCGCACCGGGAAGGACGCGAGCACGACCGCGTCCTCCTGCTGCGCGTCCACGTCGGCGGCGGCCGCGGCGAGCACCTCGGCGACGTCGGGCTCGGCGGGGTGCAGCGCCTCGCGGCAGGCCGGCAGGTCCTCGGGGGTGCCGGTCCAGCGGCCGGTCTCCTCCAGGAACAGCAGGTAGGCCGACCAGACGGCGCGCAGGTCGTCGGTGACGCCCTGCGGGTCCTCGGTGCCGCTGGCGGCGACCTGCGCGGGCACGACGCGCTCCAGCAGCAGCTCGAGGTCCGCGGGCGTGAAGGCCGTCGCGGTCGGCTCGCCGCCGCGCAGCTCCAGCAGGTCGTCCAGGGTGCCGGCGAAGACCTCGACGACGGCCTCGCCGTCCACCTCCGGGTCGTCGCCGGTCCACTCGTCGAACCAGGCGACCAGGGGCGCGCGCAGGTCGCGCAGCGCGCGGTCCGCGGGACCGAGGTCCCCGGGCACCACGACCCCGTCGAGGGGTTCGGGGCTGACGTGCCGGGGGCTGACGCCCTCCGGTCGGTCCGCGGGGTCGCCGGGCGGCTGCGGTGTCGTCATGCGCAGCAGCCTGCCAGCCGCCGCGCGTGCCCTCACGCCCGCGGGCGCGTCACAGGTAGCCGCCCAGCTCCACGGCCGCCAGCTCCGGCGGTCGGATGCGCCGGCCGGTCACCTCGTGCGGGATGACCCGCAGCCAGCGGTCCCGCTCCCCCACCCACGGGTCGGCGCCGGCGGCGCGGCTGGCGCGCAGCACGTCGTCGCCCTCGAGGTCGGTGACGTCCTCGGCCAGCCCGCGCACCAGGACGCTCCAGCCGGTGCGGTGGGCGGGGTCGACCTGGTCGACCTCGAAGCAGACGTTGGCGTGGTCGGCCGCCGACAGCGTGCTGCCGCTGCGCGTGCGCACCACGACGACACCGCGGTCCAGCGCGTAGTTCACCGGGACGATCACCGGGTAGCCCTTGAGGACCACCCCCAGCCGCCCCACCTGGTGGGACTGCAGGAACCGGAAGCAGTCGTCGCGGGAGAGCACCTCCGTGGTGCCCCTGCCCTCGTCGCCCTCGTCCACCATCGCGAGCCCCCTGGCCGTGCGTGCGGTCGATCCGTCGTGCCGCGATCGTGCCAGCCGGGGCGGCGGCGGGCACCTCGTCGCCGTTGGCCCGTTCAGGTGACGGGCACCGGGGTCGATGGAGGGGGCACGGCCCCGCGCGTCCGGGGCACCCCGATCCCCCTGGAGGTTCCCCGTGGCGTTCGAGCACGGCCACCCGATCACCCGCGGACCGGGCCGGGGAGTCGTCCGGCTGCTGCGGCTGGTGTCCCTGGGCCTGGTCAGCGGGTCGACGCTGACGTCGGCGCGCACGGCGTCCGCGGTGGCGGGCGCCGTGGCCCGCCAGGCCCAGCGGGCCGGCGGGCACCGGCCCGGCGGGTGGCGCCTTCCGGGACGCGCTGCGGCACCGGCGCTGGGGCGCGCCGGCGACACCGGGGTCGTGACGGGCGTGGTCGTGGACCCCGCCCGGGACGGGCGCGCGGCGCCGGCCCCGCCGGGCTCCCTGCGGGTCGTCGACCGGCCCCGGCACGGGGTCGTGCGCCTGGAGCTGGGCCACGAGCCCGACCCGGCGGTGACGCTGGTGGTGGAGGTGCGCCGCGGCGAGGGGCCGTGGCGGCCCGCCGGCGCGCCGCAACCCGCCCCCGACCGCTCCGACGTCGTGACCCTGCCGCGGCCGGACGCACCCGGGCGCTGGCGCTACCGGGTGGCCTGCGCGCGCGCCGGCGTGCTGTCCGCGTCGTGCGAGGACCCGGCCGGCGACGTGGTCGTCGCCCCGGAGCTGCCCGCGGCGTGCGCGGTGACCGAGGAGGCCGGCGCCCTGGTCGTCGACCTGGGGCGTCCCCTCGCCGACGGCGAGTCCGCCGTCGTGGAGGTCCGCCGCGGGGACGGCGAGTGGCGGTCCACCGCCTGCCTGCCGGTCCCGGGCGCACCGGGTGCGGTCGAGGTCCCCCGTCCCGCCGAGCCGGGTGCGTACGCGGTGCGGGCGGCGGTGGCGGCCGGCGGCGCCGTCTCGGCCGCCCGACGCGGCCGCGGGCGCGTCGTGGTGCCCCCGGCACCGCTGGGCCCGCTGGTGGTCGAGGACCTGCCCGGGGACGACCTGGTGCGGCTGGAGCTCGCGCGGGACGTCGACCCCTCCACCGAGACGCTGCTCGTGGAGGCCCGCCGGGGCCGCGCGGCGTGGCAGCCGGCCGTGGGCGTGCAGCCCGAGGGCGCCGGCTCCGTCGTCCTCCCCCGCCCGCGGGAGGCCGGCTCGTGGACGTACCGCGCGAGCGTCGCCGTGGCCGGTGCGCGCTCGGAGAGGCCGGCGGCCACCGCGGGCGCGGTGGTGGTGGCTCCCCGGTCGGCGGGCTGGGTGAAGGTCCGCAGCCCGCGCGCCGGGACGGTCGACCTCCTGGTGCACCCCCACCCCGCGGAGGGCGAGTCGCTCCTGGTGGAGGTCCGCAAGGTGGGCGGCGCGTGGCGGCCGGTGAGCCCGGCGCCCGTGCCCCACGCCGACGACGAGGGGTGGCTCACCACCGAGGCGCCCCGCGCGGCGGGCCGCTACACCTACCGGGTGTCCCTGCGCAGCCACGGCGCCGCCTCCGCGCCCGTGCTGGCGGACACCGACTTCTCGGTGCACTGACCGTCCTGCGGTCGGCTCGCGCCGCACAGGGTCGCGGGCACCTCTCGACACCTCGCTGAACGCACGTATAGCCTGCTGTACGTGCGTTCAGCCGAGCGGGCCGGGAGGGTCCTCGCGGACGTCCCCGCGGAGGACCTGACGACCCGCGCGCGCATCCGCGACGCCGCGGTGCTGCGCTTCGGGCGCGAGGGGTTCGGCGCACCGGTGCGCGCCGTCGCCGCCGACGCGGGCGTCAGCGCCGGGCTGGTCATCCACCACTTCGGCACCAAGGAGGGGCTGCGGGCCGCGTGCGACGCGCACGTGCTGGAGGTGGTGCGCCGCGCCAAGCACGAGCAGCTCGTCACCGGTGGCGGCGGGAGCTTCCTGCAGGCCCTGGCCACCGCGGAGCGGTTCGCGCCCGTGTTCGCCTACGTCCTGCGCTCGCTGCAGCACGGCGGGCCGCTGGCCCGCGACTTCGTCGAGCACATGGTCGACGACGCGGTCGAGTACCTGGCCGACGGCGTCGCCGCGGGCACGATCCGGCCCAGCCGCGACGAGCGGGCTCGGGCGCGGTTCCTCGTGCTGGGCACCCTGGGCGCCGGTCTGCTGTCGGTGACGCTCGACCCGCCGGCCGACCCCGCCGACCTGACGGGCCTGATGCGCCGGCACTTCGACGCCGTGGCCCTGCCCGCCCTCGAGCTCTACACCGAGGGGATGCTCACCACCCGGCGCATGCTCGACGACTACCTGGCCTACGTGCCGGACCCGCCCGCGGCCGCCGACGAGGACGCCCGCTGAGCCACCGCCCGCGACCCCCGGGTCCGCGAGGCCACCTCCGCACCACCACACCACGTCACCCCGGGGAGAACCCGTGTCCACGACGACCACCGCTCTCGAGGTCCGCGGCCTGCGCAAGGCGTTCGGCCGCGTCCAGGCCCTGGACGGCCTCGACCTCACCGTCCGCGCCGGCGAGGTCGCCGGCTTCCTCGGCCCCAACGGGGCCGGCAAGTCCACCGCCATCCGCGTCCTGCTCGGGCTCCTGCGCGCCGACGCCGGCCGCGCGGAACTGCTCGGCGGGGACCCGTGGGCCGATGCCGTGGCCCTGCACCGCCGCCTGGCGTACGTGCCCGGCGACGTCGACCTGTGGCCGAACCTCACCGGCGGGGAGGCGGTCGACCTGCTGACCCGACTGCGCGGGCCCGTCGACCCCGCCCGCCGCGCGGAACTGCTCGAGCGCTTCGAGCTGGACCCCACGCGGAAGTCGCGCACCTACTCCAAGGGCAACCGGCAGAAGGTCGCCCTCGTCGCCGCGTTCTGCTCCGACGTGGAACTCCTCGTCCTGGACGAACCCACGTCGGGCCTGGACCCGCTGATGGAGGCCGTGTTCACCGACCTCGTGCGCGAGGCCCGCGCCCGCGGCACCGCGGTGCTGCTGAGCAGCCACGTCCTGCCCGAGGTCGAGAAGGTCTGCGACACCGTGACGATCATCCGCGCCGGCCGGTCCGTGGAGCACGGGACGCTGGAGCAGCTGCGGCACCTGACCCGCTCCACCGTGCGGGCGGTCGTCGACGCCGACCCGCGCGCGGTGGCCGCGCTTCCCGGCGTGCACGGGTTCTCGGCAGAACCCGCCGGCCGGTCGGTGCGGGTGCGCTTCGACGTGGACGACGACCGGGTGGGCGCGGTGCTGGGCGCGTTGGCGCCCCTGGGCGTCCACGGGTTCACGGCGACACCGCCGTCGCTGGAGGACCTGTTCCTGCGCCACTACGGCGACGCCGGTGGAACTCCGAGCGGGAGTTCCAGCGGGAGTTCCGGCGGGAGTTCCGCCGCTGCGGCGGGTGCGCGGTGAGCGCGCTCGCGCCGGCCCGCCCGGCACCGCGCCGCGCCGGCACGCGCGCGCCGGCGCTGGACCTGACCGGCACCGGGCACCTGCTGCGGTTCGCGCTGCGCCGCGACCGGGTGCGCCTGGCGGTGTGGACGGGTTCCCTCGTGGCCCTGCACGCCTACTTCGTCACGGCCCTGTCGGCGCTCTACACCACACCGGCGGAACGGCAGTCGCGCGCGGCGCTCATGGAGTCGCCCGTCAGCACGATGATGGCCGGCCCCGGGTACGGGCTGGAGGACTACACGGTCGGGGCGATGCTCGCCAACGAGCTCGTCGGCTGGGTGGCGATCGCCCTGGCCCTGCTCAACGTCACCCAGGTGGTGCGCGGCACCCGCGGCGAGGAGGAGTCCGGCCGCGCCGACCTCGTGCGCGCCGGGGTCGTGGGCCGCCACGCCCAGGCCGCGGCGGCGTTCTGCGCGGTCCTGCTCGCCGACGTCGCCATCGGCCTGCTCAGCGCCCTGGTCATGGTCGCGGGCGGCCTGGCCGTTCCCGACTCCCTCGCGCTGGGGGTCGCCACCGTCCTGCTGGGAGCGGTGTTCGCCGCCGTCGGCGTCGTCGTCGCCCAGGTCACCCAGCACGCGCGCGGCGCCGTGGGCCTCGGGGTGGCCGTCCTGGCCGCCGCCTTCCTGGCCCGCGCGTTCGGCGACGTGCAGCGCACCCACGGCTCGTGGCTGTCGTGGACGTCCCCGATCGGCTGGGCGCAGCAGACGCGCGCGTTCGTGGACCTGCGCTGGTGGCCGCTGCTGCTGCACGTCGCGCTGGCCGTCGCGCTGCTCGTGCTGGGGGCGTGGCTGGCCGGGCGGCGCGACGTCGGCGCCGGCCTGCTGGCCCCGCGGCCGGGACGGGCGGCCGCGGTGCCGTCGCTGCGCTCGCCCGCGGCGCTGGCCTGGCGCCAGCAGCGCACGGCCCTGGTGTGGTGGAGCGCCGGGCTGGGGCTGGTGTGGCTGGCGACCGGCACCTACCTGGAGGGCGTGGAGGACATGGTCCGTGAGCTGTCGGCCACGAACCCGCAGGTCCTGGAGCTGTTCGGCGGCCGCGACGAGCTCGTCGCGGGTTTCCTCGCGGTGATGGTGCGGTTCGGGGTGCTGCTGGCCGCCGGGTACGGGATCGCCGCCGTCCTGCGGGCGCGCGGGGAGGAGTCGTCCGGCCGCCTGGAACCGGTGCTCGCGCTGCCGGTGTCCCGCACCCGCTGGCTGGCCGCGCAGGTGGGCGTCGCGGCGCTGGGCACCGGCGTCCTCGTGCTGGTCACCGGCCTGACCCTGTGGCTGGGCGCGGTCCTGGTGGGCGTCACCGACCCCGGGCCGGGCACCTACCTCGTCGCGGTCCTGGCGCACGTGCCGGCGCTGGCCGTGCACCTGGGCCTGACCGCGGCCCTGTACGCGTGGGTGCCGCGCGCCGCGGCCGCCGTCCCGTGGGCGCTGCTCGCCTTCGCCGCCGTCGTCGGCGTGTTCGGGCCGCTGCTCGACGTCCCCGCCGCCGTCGCCGCCCTCGACCCGTTCGACGCCGCCCCGCGCGTGCCGCTGGAGGACGTCACCGCCGCGCCGCTGCTGGCGACGGCGGCGGTCGCGGCGGCGCTGTGGGCGCTGGCGTTCGCGGGGTTCCGGCGCCGGGACCTGCCGGCGGTGTGAGGGCCGCCCGTCAGGAGCGGCCGCCCACCTCGACGAACGCGTCGACGACGGACAGCAGCGGCGCGGCGAGCGCCGGCGACCCGGTCCACGGGTCGGAGCCGGTGAGGACGCCGTCGGCGACGAGCTGCTCGAGCAGGGTCCGCGCGTCGCCGGCGGCGTCCGGCTCGTCGCCGCCGGCGAGCGCGGCGGCCAGGCCGTCGCCGTCCTGCGGCTGCCCGGTGGCGGCGGAGACGAGGACGGACAGGACGGCGGACTGCACGGCGGGCCGGCCGTCGAGGACGTCCAGGCGCTCGGCGATCCGCTCGGCGACGGCGGTGCGGGCCGCGCGCAGCTCGTCGTCCGGTGCGCCGTCCGCCTCGGCGGCGGCCCGCGCGGCGGCCGGGACCACCAGCAGGCCCGCGCGCTCGTCCTCGGGCGACTGCCGGGCGGCCAGCTGCGCCAGCAGCGCGAGGACGACGTTCGGCTGCGGGGCGACGGGGGTGTCGCTGACGGCGTCCAGGCAGTCGGCCAGGTCGTCGCCGGTGCCGGGCCAGGTGCCGCTCTCGTCGAGGAACGTCAGGTACAGGCGCCAGGCGGTGGCGACCTCCTCGGCGAGCTCGCCGGCGTCCAGGTCGTTGGCCTCGGCGACGGCGGGCACGGTGCGCCACAGCAGGTCGGTCAGCTCCCCGGCCGCGACGTGGTTTCCCGACCCCTCGACGACCTCGTCGCGGCCCTCCAGGACGAGCCAGCCCAGGGACTCCATGAGCCGGGCCTCGACGTCGCCGGGGTCCATCCACGTCTCGTCGGCGTCCTGGGCCTCCAGCCAGGTGCGGAACGGCACCTGCAGCGCGCCGAGCGCCTTCCCGCCGACCTTCAGCGGCGACTGCGGTCCGGTGGGCCGGGGGGCGCGGCGCGGGTCGCCGCCCCTGCGGCGGGCGGGCTTCTTCTTCGGCACAGCGGGCTCCGGGGGTCGTCGTCGGGGCGCCGAGCCTAGGGCCCGCCGGGCGCGGGACGGACCCCGCCGGTGCCGGTGGGGGCAGGATGGCCGTGTGAGCGCACCGGTGACGCGAGGTGACCGTTGAGCCCCGCGGAGGGCCCTGGACCGGGAGCCGCCCGGCGCCACGGCCGCGCCGCGGGCGAGCCGCCGCTGCTGGTGGACCCGCGGCGCTGGGGCAGCCTGATCGGCCTGGCCGGCGGCGCGGTGTTCGTGGGCAGCTACTCGGCCGCGCTGGGCCCGGTGGTGGCCGCGGTCGCGGGGACGGCGACGGTCGCCGGCGTCGTGGCGGCCCTGATCGCCCACTACGTCCGGCCGGTGCCGCTGGGCCCGCTGGCCCGTCCGAGCCCGCTCGCCCTGGCGGTCTACGGCGGCTGCGTCGTGGGCGAGCTGGTCCTCATCGCCGCCGGGTCGCGGGCCCTGGACGCGGCGGGGCGCGGCGAGCTGCGGCCCGCGCTGATCGCCCTGGCCGTCGGACTGCACTTCGTCCCGTTCGCGTGGGCGTTCCGCGAGCGGATGTTCCTGCACCTCGGCGGGGTCGTCGCCGCCCTCGGCGCGCTCGGGCTGGCGGCGGGCGCGCTCGGCGTCCCCCGTGCCGCCGACGCGGTGGCGGTGCTCGCCGGCCTCGTCATGATCGCCTTCGTCCTGTCGTACGCGCGGGGGCGCTACGCCCCCGCGCGCGCCGCCGACGACCGGTGAGCCGGGTGCGCACGGGACCCGCGCTCAGCGCGGGTCCGCGGGGCGCGCCCGTTGCGGGAACGGCGTCTCGCCGCGGGCGAGCATCGCGACGAACTCGGCGATCTTCCGCTGCCGGGTCTCGGGCCGCTTCACCGCGCCCAGGCGGTGGATCAGCGCGTAGCGGTTCGTCGTCGTGAGCACCGCGAACATGGCCGCCGCCGCGGGGTCGGTGGCGACCGCCATCGCGAGGTCCTCGGGCACCACGGCCTCCGAGGGCGGCGCGTACGCGGCGGCCCACCGGCCGTCGGCCTTCGCCGCCTCGACAGCCGCGAGCCCCGCCGGCCGCACCCGCCCCTCGTCCTGCAGCCGCGCCACGTTGGCGACGTTGCGCTGCGACCACGCGCTGCGCGGCCCGCGCGGGGTGTACCGCACGAGCGAGGTCTGCTCGTCGCGCTTGCGGCCCTGCCCGTCGATCCACCCGACGCACAGCGCCTCGTCGACGGCCTGCTGCCACGTCAGCGTGGTCACCGTCCCGCCCTTGCGGCCCAGCGCCAGCCACACCCCCGGCGAGGTGGCGTGGTGCTCGGCCAGCCACGCGCGCAGCGCGGCGGCGTCGGGGACGACGAGTTCTGCGAGCTCCTGCGCGGCCACGGCGGCACGCTAGGGGGCACCTCGGACACGAGGGGTCTCAGCGGGCCAGGCGCTCCTGCAGGAGCAGGGCCGCGGCGCCGACGGCGGGGGCGGTCGCCGCGGCGGTGGAGACCGTGACGCCGACCGTCCGGCCCCACACCCGCCGGCCGGGGGTGCCGACGCGCTCGGTGATGGCGGGCCCGTAGATGCTCGAGGCGGCGGCGAAGCCCGGACCGGTGAGCACGAGCAGGTCGACGTCGACGAGGTTGACGAGGGTCTCGGCCGCGGCGGCCACGTAGCGGGCGGAGTCGGCCAGCAGCGCCCGGCACGCGGGGGCGCCGGTGCGCGCGGCGCGCGCCACGGCGGCGAAGTCGGTGACCACGGACCGGCGCGAGGTGGCCCCCAGCCCGGCCTCGGCGCGGGCCACCGGGTCGGCCAGGGCGCGGGCGACGACGGCCACCGGGCCGGCCACGGCTTCCAGGCAGCCGCGGGCGCCGCACGCGCACGCGGGGCCGTCCACGTCGACGCACACGTGCCCGAACTCCCCCGCCAGCCCGTGCGCGCCGCGGTGGGCGGCCCCGCCGAGGACGAGGCCGGCGCCGATGCCGTCGGCGAGGTAGAGGGCGGCGAAGGAGCGCCCCGCGTCCAGGCGGGCCACCCAGTACTCCCCGACCGCGGCGGCCGTGGCGTCGTTCTCCACGAGCACGGGCCACCCGGTCAGCTCGGCCAGGCGCGAGCGCAGGCGCTCGCCGTCGACGCCGCGCTGCTGCCCGGCCTCGTCGGGACCGGGCCCGCGCGCGGCGCGGCGCAGCATGCCGTCCCCGGCGCCGCCCCAGACCAGCCCGATGCCCAGGCAGGTCCCGCGCGGGTGCCCGGAGCCCTCCAGGAGCCGGTCGACGTCGGCCGCGAGGCGGGCCGCGAGGTCGTCGGCGGTGGCGCGGGCAGCGATCCGGCGGGTCAGGCGCGCCAGGACGCCGCCGGTCTGGCTGGTGAGCACGTAGGTGACGGTGGTGGTCGCCAGGTCGATGCCGACGGCGGTGCGGCCGCCCGGGTCCAGCTGCAGCAGCGTGCGGGGTTTGCCGGCCGTGGGCGCGCGCCCCACCTCGGCGACCAGCCCCTCCTGCAGCAGGCGGCGCACGGTGGTCGACACGGACGCCTCGGTGAGGCC
Source organism: Kineococcus haloalkalitolerans (assembly GCF_050871905.1). Lineage (NCBI taxonomy): Bacteria > Bacillati > Actinomycetota > Actinomycetes > Kineosporiales > Kineosporiaceae > Kineococcus > Kineococcus haloalkalitolerans. Next base: position 8,424 of record NZ_JBJLSH010000060.1, on the reverse strand, counting down.
GGTGAGGGCGGCCAGCTCGACGCGGCTGACCGGGCCGGAGGCGCGCAGGGCGTCCATGAGGCGCTCGCGCGCCCCGGGACGACCGGGGCGGCGGCGGACGCCGGGGTGCTCGTCGAGCGACGTCATGAGTGCTCCTGGGGGGCGGGTGCGGCGGCGCGCGGCCGGCCGGCCGACCCGACTGTAGCCGGGGAGCGGGAGCGCGCCGGAGGTCTTGACGGTTCTTAGTCAACTTCATTAAGTTGCTCGTGACGGATCGCGGAAGGCCCGGCACCGATGGCGGTGGACGAGGAGCGGTCCGGCACTCGCACCGCCGCGAGCTGCGGCCAGGAGACCGAGGACCCCGCCATGCGCCTGACGTCGTCGCACCCGCTCCCCGCCCCGTCCACCTCCCCCGGCACCCGCCGCCGGCGCCTGCGCCTGCTCGCCGCGGGGCTCTCCGCCACGGCCCTGCTGGCCGCGGGCTGCTCCGGCGGGGCGGAGGGCACCGGCGGCGGCGGCTCGGACGGCACCCTGATCGCCCTCGGCGGCCAGGGCGACTACCAGCTGAACTTCAACCCCTTCTCCCCCTCGGAGATCGGCGGCCGCGGCAACATCTACGAGGCGCTGTTCTTCATCAACAAGACCGCCGACTCCGACCCCAAGCCGCTCCTGGGGACCGAGTACTCCTGGAACGAGGACGGCACCGAGCTGTCGGTCACCCTGCGCGAGGGCGTCACCTGGAGCGACGGCGAGCCCTTCACCGCCGACGACGTCGTCTTCACCTTCCAGATGCTGCTGGACCACCCGGGCATCAACGCCACCGGTTTCGACGGGTCCGTCGCGAAGGTCGACGACACGCACGTGACCTTCACCTGGGACCGGCCCGCGTTCACGAACGGCCCCGACGTCCTGAGCCAGATCACCATCGTCCCCGAGCACCTGTGGCGCGACGTCGACCCGGAGACGGACGTGGTGGAGGACCCGGTCGGGACCGGTGCCTACGTCCTCACCGACTACAAGCCGCAGGCGTACACGACCGAGGCGAACCCCGACTACTGGGGCGGCGAACCGGCCGTGAAGACGGTCCGCTTCGTGACGCTGGCCAACAACCAGGCCGGCGCGGACGCCATCGCGGCCGGCACCATCGACTGGCAGACCGGGCCCATCCCGGACATCCAGAACACCCACCAGAACTTCCCGGACTACGACACGGGCACCGTCGCGCAGATGCAGATGGTCCTGGGCGCCTGCTCGAACGCCGACCTCGGCTGCGAGGGTCCGCAGACCGACCCGGCCGTGCGCCGCGCCCTCTTCCACGCCATCGACCGCGAGCAGACGAACCGCCTGGCCTTCCAGGACACCGCGCAGGAGATCTCCCCCTCCATGGCGCTGACCAGCACGCAGGAGGCGACGATCTCCGCGCAGGTCGAGCCGAAGGTCGCCCCGATGAGCGCCGAGCCCGAGGAGGCCGCGGCGATCCTGGAGGCCGCCGGGTGGACGAGGGGCGCCGACGGCGTCTACGCCAAGGACGGCGAGCGCCTGTCGCTGACCGTCGAGGTCGTCAGCGGCTGGACCGACTACATCACGGCCCTGCAGACCATCGCCGAGCAGGCCAAGGCCGCCGGCATCGAGGTCCAGACCGCCCAGTCGTCGTGGAACGAGTGGACCGACAAGCGGCTGAAGGGGAACTTCGAGCTGGCCATCGACTCGCTGTGGCAGGGTCCGGCGCCCGACCCGTTCTACCTCTACAGCTACTTCTACGACGGCCGGATGACCGCCCCCGCCGGTGAGCAGGCTCCCGGCAACAACTGGTCGCGCTTCGCCGATCCGGCCGTCGACGCGGCCCTGGACGAGCTGGCGCGCCTGAACCCCGAGGACACCGCCGGCCGGCAGGCGCAGTTCGACGTCATCCAGACCACCATCGCCGAGCAGATGCCCTACGTCCCGCTGATGACCGGCTCCAACATCAGCGTCTGGAACGTCTCCAAGTTCTCCGGCTGGCCCGTCGACGGCGAGCAGTACGCCTTCCCGGCGATCTGGTCGGACTTCGACGCCGCCGAGATCTTCAAGACGCTGACCCCGAACAGCGCGGACTGACCCGCGGGTCACCGGCCGAGGAGACGACGTGGACTACCTGCTGCGCAAGCTCGGCTTCTACGCCGTCGCCTGCTGGGCCGCGCTGACGCTGAACTTCCTCATCCCGCGCATGCTGCCCGGGGACCCGGTCGACATCCTGCTGGCCAAGCTCAGCCAGCGGGGTGCGACCGTCACCCCCGAGACCCGGGCCGCCTACGCGACGCTGCTGGGCGGGGACACCGACCAGCCCCTGCTCACCCAGTACGTCACCTACCTGGGCAACCTGTTCCGCGGTGACCTGGGGACGTCGGTCAGCTACTTCCCCGCCCCGGTGACCGAGGTCATCGCCGCGTCCCTGCCGTGGACGGTGGTCCTCATCGGGATCGCCACCGTCATCGCCTCCGTGCTGGGCGTCGTCCTGGGTGCGCTCGTGGGGTGGCGGCCGGGGACGTGGCTGGACTCGATGGTCCCCGCGACGACGCTGCTGGCGGCGGTGCCCTACTTCTGGCTCTCGCTGGTGCTGGTGTACGTCCTGTCCCGGGTGATGGGCCTGTTCCCCGCCCAGGGCGGCTACGACGTCGTCCTCACCCCCGGCTGGAACACGGAGTTCATCGGCTCGGCGCTCTACTACGGGTTCCTGCCGGCGCTGACCATCGTGCTGGCGTCCGTGGGCGGCTGGCTGCTGGGGATGCGCAACATGATGGTCTCCACGCTGTCGGAGGACTACGTCCTCACCGCGCGCGCCAAGGGCCTGCCGAACCGGTGGGTCCTGCGCGACTACGCCGCCCGCAACGCCGTGCTGCCGTCGGTGGCCGGGTTCGCCATCTCGCTGGCCTTCGTGGTGTCCGGGTCGGTGGTCACCGAGCAGGTGTTCAGCTACCCCGGCATCGGCTCACGGCTGCTGTCGGCGGTGACGAACAACGACTACGCGCTCATGCAGGGCGTCTTCCTGTTCATCACCCTCGCCGTGCTCGGCGCCAACCTCGTGGTCGACCTGCTGTACGGCCTCATCGACCCGCGCACCCGCGCCCGGTGACGGAGGAGATCCCGTGACGAACATCGAGTCCGCGCCGCCCGTCGACCTCGGGGAGACCGCGGAGCCGGCCGCCCGGCGCGGCCCCGTCCCCGCCTGGCGCCTGCTGCTGCCCACGATGACGCCGTGGCTGGCCCTGGGCCTGGCCCTGGTCGGCGGGACGGTCCTGTTCGGGCTGGTCGGGCCGCTGCTGGTCGGGGACCCGGACACGATCCGCGACGTCGGCCTGCAGGGGCCCACGGGCGAGCTGTGGCTGGGCACCACCCAGACCGGGCAGGACGTCTTCGCCCAGCTCGCCCACGCCACCCGCGGGTCGCTGCAGATCGGCCTGCTCGTCGGGGTCCTCGCGACCGTCCTGTCGGCGTTCTTCGGCATCTACGGCGCCTACCTGGGCGGGGCGGCCGACGAGGCGTTCTCCCTGCTGACCAACGTCTTCCTCGTCATCCCCGGCCTGCCCCTGGTCATCGTCATCTCCGGGTTCGTGCCGCGCGAGAGCCGGGGCCTGTGGACCATCGCGGTGGTGCTGGCGCTGACCAGCTGGGCGGCGTCGGCGCGGGTGCTGCGCGCGCAGACGCTGTCGGTGCGCCAGCGCGAGTACGTCGCGGCCTCGCGGCTGGCCGGGGAGCGCTCCTGGCGGGTCATCGTCGTGGAGATCCTGCCGAACCTGCTGCCCGTGCTCGCGTCGCAGTTCGTCTTCGCCGTCATCGCGGCCGTCCTCGGCGAGGCCGGCCTGTCGTTCCTCGGCCTGGGAGCCTCCGGCTCCTCGACGCTGGGCACGATGCTCTTCTACGCCCAGAACGGCTTCGCCCTGCCGCTGGGCGCCTGGTGGTGGTTCGCCCCGCCCGGGCTGCTCATCGCCCTGTTCGGCACGGGCCTGTCGCTCATCAACTTCTCCATCGACGAGATCGTCAACCCCAAGCTCAAGAACGCCCGCCTGCACCGGCGGCGGGCCCGCCAGGCCGCGAAGGCCGCGAGGAGGGAGCAGCGGTGACCGCCACGCGCGAACCCGTGCTCAGCGTCCGCGACGTCAGCGTCGTCTACGAGACCGAGCAGCCGGTGACGGCCGTCGACGCCGCCTCGTTCGTCCTGCACCGCGGGGAGGTCCTCGGCCTGGCCGGGGAGTCCGGCTGCGGCAAGACGACGCTGGCGTACGCGGTCAGCCGCCTGCACCAGCCGCCGGCGCGCGTCGCCTCCGGTTCGGTGGTGCTCCACGACCGCGACGGCGGTGACGTCGACGTGCTGGCCCTGGAGGGCGAGCGGCTGCGCGCGTTCCGCTGGGCGCAGCTGTCGATGGTGTTCCAGGGGGCGATGAACGCCCTCAACCCCGTGCGCACGGTCGGCGCGCAGCTCGACGACACCCTGCGCGCGCACGACCGCTCCGTGTCGAGGCAGCGCCGGCGCGCCCGTTCGGCGGAGGTGCTCGAGCGCGTCGGCGTGGACCCCGCCCGCTCGCGCTCCTACCCGCACGAGCTGTCCGGCGGGATGCGCCAGCGCGTGATGATCGCGATGGCGATGCTGCTGGAACCGCAGGTGATGGTCATGGACGAGCCCACCACGGCCCTGGACGTCGTCGTGCAGCGCGACATCCTGCGCGAGATCGTCCGGCTGCGCGACGAGCTGGGGTTCGCGGTCGTCTTCATCACCCACGACCTGCCGCTGCTGCTGGAGATCAGCGACCGGATCGCCGTCATGCGCCACGGCCGGATCGTCGAGCTGGACACCGCCGAGACGCTGTACCGGCACGCGGCGCACCCGTACACCCGCCAGCTGCTCGGCTCGTTCCCCAGCCTGTCGGGCGAGCGCGGCGCGTTCGTCCGCACCGGCGTGCAGGAGGAGGTCGCGTGACCAGCGTCGCCGTGAAGGACCTGACGAAGGAGTACCGCGTGCGGGCGGGGGTGCGCCGCACCGCGCTGCGGGCCGTGGACCGGGTCAGCTTCGACCTGCTGCCGCGGCGCACCGTCGCCCTCGTCGGGGAGTCGGGGTCGGGCAAGTCCACCATCGCCAAGCTGCTGACCCGGCTGGAGCGCCCCACCTCCGGCTCGGTCGACGTGCGGCTGGACGACGGCACGCCCGTGCAGGGCTCGCTGTACCGGCGGCAGGTGCAGATGGTGTTCCAGGACCCGTTCGCCTCCCTGAACCCCTTCCACTCCGTGGCCCACCACATCGCCCGGCCGCTGCTGCTGCACCAGCGCACCCGCGGCGCCCGCGAGACCCACGAGCGGGTGCTGGAGCTGCTGGAGCGGGTGAACCTGACCCCCTCCGACGTCGTCGCCGCCCGCCGCCCCCACGAGCTGTCCGGCGGGCAGCGCCAGCGCGTCGCCATCGCCCGCGCGCTCGCCCCCGGCGCGAAGGTCCTGGTGGCCGACGAACCCGTCTCGATGCTCGACGTGTCGATCCGCCTGGGCGTGCTGAACCTGCTCGCCCGGTTGCAGCGCGAGGAGGACCTGGCCGTCCTCTACATCACCCACGACCTGGCCACGGCCCGGCACTTCTCCGACGAGGTCCTGGTGCTGTACCGGGGCCGGGTCGTGGAGCGCGGGCCGGCCGACGCGGTCATCCTCGACCCCCACCACGACTACACGAAGCTGCTGGCGGCGGCCGCGCCCGACCCCGAGCGCGTGGGCAAGGTCGTGGCCGGCGAGCAGGTCGTCGACCGCGCCTCGATCGACGGCACCGTCTGCTACGACCACCACCTCGGCGCCTGGACGAGCACCGACCGCACCACCGACGGCGCGGCCCGCTCGCGCGCCACCACCTGAGGAGAGGACACCCCCGTGGACGTGCAGCAGCTGCACGACGGCTGGACGCTGCGCCCGCTCGAGGGCGACCTGCCCGAGCGGGTGCGCCGCGGCTTCGCCGCCGGCCCCCTGCCGGCGACCGTGCCCGGCACCGTGCACACCGACCTCCTGGACGCCGGTCTGGTCGAGGACCCCTACGCCGGGCTGGAGGAGGCCGCCCAGGCGTGGCTGCACCGCAGCGCGTGGGACTACGAGCTGACGTTCACCGCCGGCGCCCCCGCCGCCGGCGAGCGCACCGACCTGGCGTTCGACGGCCTGGACACCGTGGCCGCGCTGGAGCTGAACGGCGTCCCGCTCGGGCGCACCGCGAACATGCACCGGCGGTACCGGTTCGACGTCACCGGCGCCCTGGCGGCCGGGGAGAACCGGCTGCGGGTGCGGTTCACCTCCGCCCTCGAGCACGCCGAGGGCGTGGAGAAGGACCTCGGCGCCCGCCCCCGCGCCTACGCCCACCCGTTCAACGCCGTGCGCAAGATGGCCGCCAGCTTCGGCTGGGACTGGGGCCCGGACCTGCAGACCGCCGGGATCTGGAAGCCGGTGTCGCTGCAGCGCTGGCGGACCGCGCGGCTGGCCGCCGTGCGGCCCCTCGCGGTCCTCGACGGCTCCACCGGCCGCCTGCGGGTGGCCGTGGACGTGGAGCGCTCCGGGCTGGAGGGGGCCGGCGACCTGGCCCTGCACGTGCGCGTGCGCGACCTGCCCGGCGGTGAGCTGACCGCGTCGGCGCCCGTCGCCGCCGGTGCCAGCGCCGCCGAGGTGGCCGTGGACGTCGAGCGGGCCCCGGTGTGGTGGCCGCGCGGGTACGGCGAGCAGCCGCTGGTGCGCGTCGAGGTCGAACTGCGCACCCGCGCCGGCGACCTCCTGGACCGCTCCGAGCACCGCACGGGTTTCCGCTCGGTGCGCCTGGACACCGCGCCCGACGAGCACGGCACCTCCTGCGTCCTCGTCGTCAACGAGCTGCCGGTGTTCGTGCGCGGGGTGAACTGGATCCCCGAGGACCACCTGCTGACCCGCCTGGACCGCGCCCGGTACGCGCGGGCGCTGGGCGACGCCGTCGAGGCGAACGTGAACCTGGTGCGCGTGTGGGGCGGCGGGATCTACGAGAGCGACGACTTCTACGCCCTGTGCGACGAGCTGGGCCTGCTGGTGTGGCAGGACGTCCTGCTGGCCTGCGCCGCCTACGCCGAGGAGGACCCGCTGGGCGCGGAGCTGGAGGCGGAGCTGCGCGACAACGCGGTGCGCCTGGCCGCCCACCCGTCGCTGGCGGTGTGGAACGGCGGCAACGAGAACCTGTGGGGGCACGAGGACTGGGGCTGGAAGGAGGAGCTGGGCGGCTCCACGTGGGGGCTGGGCTGGTACGAGGACCTCCTCCCGCGCGTGCTGGCCGAGCTGGACGGCACCCGCCCCTACTCCCCCGGCAGCCCCTCCAGCCCGGCGAGCCCCGCGGGTCTGCACCCCAACGACCCCGACCACGGCACCCACCACGTGTGGGACGTGTGGAACGAGCTGGACTGGACCCGCTACCGCGACCGCGTGCCGCGCTTCTGCTCCGAGTTCGGCTGGCAGGCGCCGCCGTCGGCGGCCACCCTCGCCGAGCTGCTCGGCCCGGACGAGCGCTCCACCACCTCCCCGGTGTTCCTGGCCCACCAGAAGGCCGTCGACGGCAACGGCAAGCTCGAGCGCGGCATGGCCCCGCACACCGGTGTTCCCGCGGACTTCGACGACTGGGTGTGGGCCGCGCAGCTGAACCAGGCGCGCGCGGTGACGGCGGCGGTGGAGCACCACCGCTCCTGGTGGCCGCGCACCGCGGGCAGCGTCTACTGGCAGCTGAACGACTGCTGGCCCGTCACCTCCTGGTCGGTCGTCGACGGCGCCGGGCGGCGCAAGCCCGCCTTCCACGCGCTGCGGCACGCCTACGCTCCGAGGGTGGTCACCGTGCAGCCGCGGGAGCAGGGCCTCGTGCTGGCCGTCGTCAACGACACCGGGCAGCCGTGGCCGGTGCGGGCGCTGGCCCGCCGCACCGGCGTGGACGGGCGGGTGCACCACGAGGAGGTCCTCGCCGTGGACGTCGCGGCGCGCTCGGTGGCCGAGGTGCCGCTGCCGGAGGCGCTGACGGGCGCCGACGACCCGGCGCGCGAGGTGCTCGTCGTGGACGCCGGCGGGTCGCGGACCCTGCACGCGTTCGCCGAGGACCGCGACACCGCGTGGGACCCCGAACCCGTCACCGCGAGCGTCACGCCCGTGCCCGGCGGGTACGCGGTGCGGGTGCGGGCGCACGCCGTCGCCCGCGACGTCACCCTGCTCGCCGACGTGCTGGCGCCCGACGCCGTCGTCGACGACGGGCTCGTGAGCCTGCTGCCCGGGGAGTCGCGCACGTTCACCGTGCGCACGGCCGCCGCCGTGGACACCGCCCGCTTCGGCGGGCGGGACGTCCTGCGCACGGCCAACCAGTTCGGGGGGGGGGGGGGGGGGGGGGGGGGCGCCCCCCCGCGCCGCCCCGCGGGGGGGTTGTTGCGGGGGGTGGTGGGCCGGCGCCCGCAG
>NZ_JBJLSH010000059.1:0-19549 GCF_050871905.1 Kineococcus haloalkalitolerans | reverse complement strand
CCGCCCGCGGGCGGTGGCGGCCGGCGGGCCCGTAGGGTCGGCCGGGTGAGCGTGCGACGGGTGACCGGCATCGAGACGGAGTACGGGATCTCCGTCCCGGGCGACCCGGGGGCCAACCCCATGCTGCTGTCGGCGCAGGTGGTCAACGCCTACGCCGCTCCGGCCACCGGCAGCCTGGCCTCCTCCCTGGGCGCGCCGGCGAGGTCGGGCGGCTCGCGCACCCGCTGGGACTACGAGGACGAGGCCCCGCTGCGCGACGCGCGCGGCTTCGAGCTGGCCCGCTCGGCCGCCGACCCCTCCCAGCTGACCGACGCGCCCCTGCGCGGGGACGGCGGTGGCGCGGGCGCCGGGGGTGCGGTGGGGGAGCGGGGCCGCTGGACGGTGCCGGCGGCCTCCGACGTCGTCTCGGCCGAGACGGAGGACCCCACCACCGCCAACGTCGTGCTGACCAACGGCGCGCGCCTGTACGTCGACCACGCCCACCCGGAGTACTCCTCCCCGGAGGTCCTGACCCCGCGCGACGCGGTGCGCTGGGACCGGGCGGGCGAGCGCATCGTCCTGGAGTCGCTGCGGCGCATCGCCGCCACCCCCGGCCTGGCGCCGGTGACGCTGTACAAGAACAACACCGACGGCAAGGGCGCCTCCTACGGCACCCACGAGAACTACCTCATGGCCCGCGCCACGCCCTTCGGCGACGTCGTGCGCCACCTCGTGCCGTTCTTCGTCTCCCGCCAGGTCGTCGCCGGCGCGGGCCGCGTCGGCATCGGCCAGGACTCGGCCACCGCCGGCTACCAGCTCAGCCAGCGCGCGGACTTCTTCGAGACCGAGGTCGGCCTGGAGACGACGATGAAGCGGCCCATCGTCAACACCCGCGACGAGCCGCACGCCACCGCCGAGAAGTACCGGCGCCTGCACGTCATCGTCGGCGACGCGACGTTCTGCGAGGTGGCCACCCTGCTGAAGGTGGGCACCACCTCCCTGGTCCTGTCCATGGTCGAGGCCGGCGCCCTGACCGGCGGCCCGGCGGGGGACCTGCAGCTGTCGGACCCGGTGCGCGCCCTGCACGAGGTCAGCCACGACCCCTCGCTGCGGCAGCTGGTGCGCCTGCGCGACGGGCGCCGCCTGAGCGCGCTGGACCTGCAGTGGGCCTACTTCGAGGCGGCCCGCGCGTTCGTCGACGAGCGCACCGGCGCCGACACCGACGCCGACACGGTCGAGGTGCTGCAGCGCTGGGAGTCGGTCCTGACCCGGCTGGGCACCGACGTGTCCGCCTGCGCGCGCGAGCTGGACTGGGTGGCCAAGCTGCAGCTGCTGGAGGCCTACCGCTCGCGCGACGGCCTGGCCTGGGACAGCGCCCGGCTGCGGGCGGTGGACCTGCAGTGGTCCGACGTGCGCCCGGAGAAGGGCCTGTACCTGCGCCTGGAGCAGCGCGGGCGGGTGGAGCGGCTCATCGCCGAGGAGGACGTGCGCCGCGCCGTGGAGCACCCCCCGGAGGACACCCGCGCCTACTTCCGCGGCGAGTGCCTTGCCCGCTACGGCCCGCGGGTGGCCGCCGCCAGCTGGGACTCGGTGATCTTCGACGTGGCCGGGCGCGGGGCCCTGCAGCGGGTGCCGACGCTGGAGCCCCTGCGCGGCACCCGCGAGCACGTGGGCGCGCTGCTGGACCGCTGCCCCACGGCCGAGGACCTCGTCGCGGCCCTGACGGGGGGCTGACCGGCCGTCGACCGGTGCGCGCGGGCGCGCGAGCGCCGGCGCCCGTCCGGGTGTCGCGCCGGTCACGGAGCGGTCGCGGCACCACGCGCGCGGCCGGTGCGCGGGTTAGTGTCGGTGCACGTCGGGTGCCCGCCACCGGACGCCGGGCCACCGGCCCGCAGCTGACCGCGACACGTCAGGGGGACCAGCCGTGCCTGGACAGGAGCAGCAGCGCCCGAGCCGCCGCGAGGACGAGCCCGAGGAGACCCCCGTCGTGCCCGCCCAGGCGCGCGCGGAGGAGCGGACGAGCGAGGACGACGTCGACGCCCTGCTCGACGAGATCGACGAGGTCCTGGAGACCAACTCCGAGGAGTTCGTGCGCGGGTTCGTGCAGAAGGGCGGCCAGTAGCCGCCGGCAGCACCGGCCCCGGCGAGCCCCGCCCCGCCGGTCCCGCGCCCCGCGCCCGACCGGGCGGGCGCGGGCCCGGCGGGTAGGGTCGCGACGTGGACCATCGATCGGGTGCAGACCCCAGCGGGCGCCTCCCGGCGGCCTTCCTGGTGCCGGGTTCGTCCTCCTTCACCGACTTCGTGCGCGAGCACGCCCCCGAGGTGCTGCCCGGCGCGCGCCGGCTGCCGGGCGCCGTCCCGGTCGGCGGCCCGGGTGCTGTGCCGGGCGGGGGACCCGGGGCGGGCCAGCCCCCGCACGCGACGACGATCGTCGCCCTCGTCACCGCCGACGGGGTGGTGGTGGCCGGGGACCGGCGCGCCACCGCCGGCAACGTCATCGCCCAGCGCGACATCGAGAAGGTCTTCCCCGCCGACGACCACTCCGCGGTCGGCATCGCCGGCACCGCCGGGCTGGCGCTGGAGATGGTGCGCCTGTTCCAGGTGGAGCTGGAGCACTACGAGAAGCTCGAGGGCGCGCTGATGTCCTTCGAGGGCAAGGCCAACCGCCTGTCGGCGATGATCCGCGGCAACCTGGGCCTGGCCATGCAGGGTCTGGCCGTCGTGCCGCTGTTCGCCGGCTACGACCTGGACGCCCGCCGCGGGCGCATCGTCAGCTACGACGTCACCGGCGGCCGCTACGAGGAGGTCGACCACCACGCGGTCGGCTCCGGCTCGGTGTTCGCCCGCGGGGCGCTGAAGAAGCTGTTCCGCCCGGGTCTGGGCTCGGCCGACGCGGTGCGGGTGGCGGTGGAGGCCCTGTGGGACGCCGCCGACGACGACTCGGCCACGGGCGGGCCGGACCTGGTGCGCCGCACCTGGCCGGTGGTCGCCGTGGTCAGCGCCGAGGGCTACCGGCGCCTGGAGCAGGAGGAGCTGTCCGCCGTGGTCGAGGGCGTGGTCGCCGGGCGCACCGGCAACCCGGGCGGGGCGCCTGCGCTCGCCGGGAGCGGGACCGACGGGGGCACCGGTCCCGGTACGGGCACCGAGGGGCAGGGGGTGCAGCGATGAGCGTGCCGTTCTACGTCTCGCCCGAGCAGCTGATGAAGGACAAGGCGGACTACGCGCGCAAGGGCATCGCGCGCGGGCGGGCCGTCGTCGTCCTGGCCTACGAGGGCGGCATCGTCTTCGCCTCCGAGAACGCCTCCCGGGCGCTGCACAAGATCTCCGAGATCTACGACCGCGTGGCGTTCGCGGCGGTCGGCAAGTACAACGAGTTCGAGAACCTGCGGGTGGCCGGGGTGCGCTACGCGGACCTGCGCGGCTACTCCTACGACCGCGGCGACGTCACCGCCCGCGGCCTGGCCAACGCCTACGCGCAGACGCTGGGCACCGTGTTCACCACCGGCCCCAAGCCGTACGAGGTGGAGCTGGTCGTGGCCGAGGTGGGCCGCACCCCCGAGCAGGACCAGGTGTACCGGCTGACGTACGACGGGTCGGTGGCCGACGAGCACGGGTACGTGGCGATGGGCGGCTCGGCCGAGCAGATCTCCGCGCGCCTGGGCGAGCGCTGGCGCGCGGGGATGACGCTGGAGGAGGCGCTGCGCACGGCCGTGGACGCCCTGGGCAGCGACGCGCAGGCCGAGGCGGCCGGGCGGGGCCCGCGCCGCATCGCGCCGGACCAGCTGGAGGTCGCCGTCCTGGACCGCGCCCGCGCCCGCCGCACGTTCCGCCGCCTCAGCGGGCCGGTGCTGGCCCGGCTGCTGGGCGAGGCGGGCACCGACGCGCCGGCCGCACCTGCGGCGCCCGAGCAGCCCACCGGCTGAGACCCGCCGGCGGGCACCGGTGGGCCGTCCCGCGGCGGCCCGCCGGTGCCCGGCCGCGCGCGCCCCGCGCGCACGCCCCGCGTGACCCGCCGCCGGTCCCGCCGACGCCCCGATCGGGCCGGTGCGCGCGTTCAGCCGCGCTGCGCGCCCCCGATGTGCCTATGGTGGGCAGATGGACCGCCGGATCTTCGGGCTCGAGACCGAGTTCGGCGTCACCTGCGCCTTCGAGGGCCAGCGCAAGCTGTCCCCGGACGAGGTGGCCCGCTACCTGTTCCGCAAGGTCGTCTCCTGGGGGCGTTCCAGCAACGTCTTCCTCAAGAACGGCGCCCGCCTGTACCTGGACGTCGGCTCCCACCCCGAGTACGCCACCCCCGAGTGCGACGACGTGCGCCAGCTCGTCGTCCACGACCGCGCGGGCGAGCGCACGCTGGAGGGCCTGCTCACCGACGCCGAGCGGCGCCTGGAGGAGGAGGGGGTGGCCGGGGAGGTCTTCCTCTTCAAGAACAACACCGACTCCGCCGGCAACTCCTACGGCTGCCACGAGAACTACCTGGTCTCCCGGCACGGGGAGTTCGGCAAGCTGTCCGACGTCCTCATCCCGTTCCTGGTCAGCCGGCAGCTGATCTGCGGGGCCGGCAAGGTCGTGCAGACCCCGCGCGGGGCGGTGTACTCGCTCTCGCAGCGCGCCGACCACATCTGGGAGGGCGTCTCCAGCGCCACCACCCGCAGCCGGCCCATCATCAACACCCGCGACGAGCCGCACGCCGACGCCGAGCGCTACCGGCGCCTGCACGTGATCGTCGGCGACTCCAACATGTCCGAGACCACCACGATGCTCAAGGTCGGCGCGACCGACCTGGTGCTGCGGATGGTCGAGGAGGGCGTGGCGCTGCGCGAGATGACGATGGAGAACCCCATCCGGGCCATCCGCGAGATCTCCCACGACCCCACCGGCCGCCGTCCGGTGCGCCTGGCCAACGGCCGCGAGGCCAGCGCCCTGCAGATCCAGGAGGAGTACCTGGAGAAGGCCAAGGAGTTCGTGGAGACCCGCGGCCTGCAGACCCCCACCGTCAAGCGGGTGCTGGACCTGTGGGAGCGGGCGCTGCGCGCGGTGGCCACCGGCGACCTGGGCCTGGTCGACCGCGAGGTCGACTGGGTCATCAAGAAGAAGCTGCTGGACCGCTACATGGCCAAGCACGGCATGCCGCTGACCTCCCCGCGCATCGCCCGCCTGGACCTGGCCTACCACGACATCCACCGCGGCCGGGGCCTGCACTACATGCTGGCCGCGCGCGGCATGGCCGAGCGGGTGTGCGCCGACATCGAGGTGTTCGAGGCGCTGAGCGTGCCCCCGCAGACCACCCGCGCCAAGCTGCGCGGGGACTTCGTGCGCGCCGCGCAGGACAAGCGCCGCGACTTCACCGTCGACTGGGTGCACCTGAAGCTCAACGACCAGGCCCAGCGCACGGTGCTGTGCAAGGACCCGTTCAAGGCCGTGGACGACCGGGTGGAGCGCCTCATCGACAGCATGTGACGGCTCCCAGCTCCGTCCCAGGCGCCGGCGGTTAGGGTGCTGCGGCAAGCCCGGCTCGACCCCGACCCGTGCCCCGACCCGTGAGGACCCCCGTGCGTCGCCGTACCGCCGCCCTGCCCGCCGCCGCGATCGCGGCCCTCGCGCTGACCCTGAGCGCGTGCGCCTCGGAGCCGGACACCCCCAGCCCCGCCGAGCAGAGCGCCTCCGCGACCGCCTCGGCGGCGGTCATCGAGCCGGCCGCCGTCGACGACGCCCTGCCGGTCACCGTCACCGGTGGGCCCGGCGCCAAGCCGGAGGTCCAGGTGACCACCCCGCTGCAGGTGGAGGAGACCACCCGCAAGGTCGTCACCGCCGGCGACGGGCAGGAGGTCGAGGCCGACGACACCGTCCAGTTCGCGTACACCCTCTACGCCGGTTCCACCGGCCGCGAGCTGGACACCAGCTACGGCGCCACCGACGCCCGCTTCCCGCTGCCGCAGGTCACCCGCGGCATCGCCCGCGGCCTGGTCGGCGCGAACGTCGGCGACCGCCTGGCCATCGCCATCGCCCCCGACGACGGCTTCGGCGAGGCCGCCACCCAGTTCGGCGAGGGCGTGGACGCCGACACCACGATGGTGCTGGTCGCCGACGTCGTGCGCGTCATCCCCGAGACCGCCCAGGGCGAGGAGGTCGCCCCGCCGCCGGGCCTGCCCACCGTCACCTACGGCGAGGACGGGCGCCCCACCGGCGTGGAGGTGCCCGAGGGCTACCAGGCGCCCGAGCAGACCCTGGCGCAGCCGCTCGTCCAGGGCAGCGGGCCGGTCGTGGAGTCCGGGCAGAACGTCACCATGCAGTACGTGGGCGCGCGCCTGGAGGACGGCGAGGTCTTCGAGAGCTCCTGGGAGCGCCAGCCCTTCCAGACCCAGATCGGCGTCGGCGGCCTCATCGAGGGCTGGGACGTCGGCCTGGTCGGGCAGAACGTGGGCAGCCGCGTCCTGCTCGTCATCCCCGCCGCGCAGGCCTACGGCGACGAGCCCGCCGGCGGGCAGCCGGCCGGCCCCCTCGTCTTCGTCGTGGACATCCTCGACGCCTACTGACCGGCGCCCCCGACCGGTCCTGAGCGACCGGTCCCACCCACCGTCCGGAACACACCGGGCCCACCCCGACCCAGGGAGCGACGTGACCGACCGCACCAAGCCCGAGATCGACTTCCCCGGCGGCGAGCCGCCCACCGAGCTGGAGATCACCGACGAGGTCGTCGGCGAGGGCGAGGAGGCCGTGCCCGGCCGCACCGTCAGCGCCCACTACGTCGGCGTCGCCTTCAGCACCGGCGAGGAGTTCGACGCCTCCTGGAACCGCGGCCAGCCCCTGGACTTCCCGCTCGGCGCGGGCATGGTCATCAAGGGCTGGGACCAGGGCATCGTCGGCATGCGCGTCGGCGGCCGCCGCAGGATCGTCATCCCGCCCCACCTGGGCTACGGCGACCGCGGTGCCGGCGCGGCCATCAAGGGCGGCGAGACCCTGATCTTCGTCGTCGACCTCGTCGGCGTCAGCTGATCCCCGCCGGTCCCCGGGCCGGCCCGCGGCGCTCCCGCGGGCCGGCCCGGGGACCGGTCAGGTCGCCAGCAGGTCCGCGGCGTGCCGCCCGGCCGCGGCGGCGGCCACGAACGAGGCCCGGTCCTGCTCCGGCCCGCGGCCCATCGTCGACAGCGGCACCGGGCACGCGGCCAGCGCCTCGTCCAGCCCCGCCGCGTCCACCACCACCACGCGGTGCCGGTCGGCGCACAGCGCCCGCGCCTGCGCGCGCACCCCCTCGGCGAAGGCGCCCTCCTCGCCCGTGACGACCACGTCGGCCGGCAGCAGCGCCACCCGCCCCACCGCCGTGAGCGAGTGGTGCGAGACGCCGCGGTGCCGCTCGCGCGGGTCGGCCTCCGACACGCGCAGCGCCGCCACCGCCCGCCCGCCCAGCAGGGCGGCCGCGTTCAGCGCCTCCCCGGCCGCCACCCCCGAGAACCCCCACCGCGAGCCGGTGCCCAGGTTCCCCGGCCCCTGCGCCACCACCACGACGTCGGCGCCCACCACCAGGTGGGCGGCCAGCAGTCCCGTGTGCACGGTCGCCGCCTCCAGGTCGCCGCCGAACGCCTGCCCCGTCGTCACGCACGCGGCCAGCCACCCGGCCTGGCGCAGCCCGGCCACGGTGCGGCTGAACGCCGCCGGCAGCGCGCCCCCGTCGGTCATCACGTACGCCACCCGCGCGCCCGGCGCGCGCTCGCGCACCCCGGCCACCACCGCCGGCAGCGCCGAGTGCAGGTCGGCCACCACCACGGGCGTGCCGTGCAGGTCGTCGGCGTCGGCCAGGAGCGCGTGGTGCTCCGACTCCTGCTCGTCGACGCCCAGCACCATCGCCTGCAGCGGTGTGTAGCGAGCCTTGACCAGGTGACCGGGACCCTCCGGCGGGTCCGCGGGCAGCGCGTCGGGCAGCGCCACCACCAGGGCGTAGCCGCCCGTGCCCAGCCCCCGCGCCAGCGCGGAGGTGTTCAGCAGCACCCGCGCGCCCGGCTCGGGGGTGCCGACCAGGTCAGCGAAGGCCAGCGCGCGCGCCGTCGTCCCGTCCGCCAGGAGCACCCGGCACTCCAGCGCCCCCCGGCCCGGGCCCACCGCCCACGACCGGCCCGTCGAGACGACCGTCCCCTCCCGCCACCGCAGCACCCGGCGAGCCTAGGGCCGGCCCCGGGTCCGTCCCGGCCGCCCGCCGGCGCGGCGGCGGGTGCGGGGAGTCGTACAGCACCCCCAGCCCGGCCCGGCGCGCCAGCCGGTGCACCAGCAGCGAGGTCACCAGCGCCACGGCCGCCCACAGCGGCGGCCACGCCGGGTGCCGGCCCGCACCGGTCGCGGCCGCCACCGCCGTGAGCAGCCCCACCACCAGCTCGTGCACGAGGAACACCGGCAGGGTGCGCCGGCCCAGCCAGCCCAGCCCGGACGCGAGGGGGCGCACCGGCGCCGCCCGCGTCAGCAGCAGCGCCGCGGCCAGCCCGCCGCCGATGGCCGCGACGCTGACCCCCAGCCGCAGCCACGGCGAGCGGCCGTCGGTGCCGCCGTGCACCACCAGGCCGGCGACCGCGGCCACCACCAGCGCCCACGCCGCCGGCCCGGGCAGCCGCGCGAACCGCTCCAGCAGCACCCGCCGCAGGCACCAGCCCAGCAGGAAGAACACGAAGCAGCGCGACATCTGCGTCCACGCGTAGTTGGGCGCGATCCAGCCGGGCACGGTGGCCGCCAGCGACACCGCCGCGGCCGGCACCAGCAGCAGCGGTGCGGCCCGCCCGGCCGCGCGCGCCAGCACCGTGAACAGCGCCAGCGCGTACAGGTACCACAGGCCCGTCACCGGCAGCAGCGGCGAGAGCAGCAGCGGGCGCAGCGTGGCCGTCTCCGCCGCGTTCAGCGTCTGCGGCACCACGCTGAACCACGCGAAGCGCAGCAGCGACCAGGTGACGAACAGCCACACCAGCAGCACCAGCCGGTGCCGGGCCAGCCAGCGCCACGAGCGCCGCGCCGCCGAGGCGGCCAGCACCCCCGAGACCGCGAAGAACAGCGGCATGCGCAGGACGACCAGCTCGTCGTTGACCACCCGCCAGCGCACGTCCAGCAGGGCCCCGGCGTCCAGGAAGATCACCGAGTGGTGCAGGACCACCAGCGCGATCGCCAGCCCCCGGGCGACGTCCAGGAACGGGGCGCGGGCGGGGGACGGCACGGCGGGACGCCTCCGGTCCTCGGATCGGGCTGGCCGCGCTGGTCCGCGCGGCGGGCTGACCGCACGACGTTACCCGCCGGACCGGCCCGCCGCGCAGCGGCGCGAGCACCGGCAGCGCACCCGGGGGTGACGACCGGACGGCGCAGCGCGCCACGACGACCCGCGCGCGGGCCGCGGCTGGGGTAGCGTCCGGGGACCGTGGCGCGCGCGAGCAGCAGGGACCCCGGCGGCAGGGCCCCGGGCGGGACGGGGAGCCCCGCCGCCCAGTTGGAGAGCGCCCGCGGCGCGCGGCGCACCGAGCGCCTGCTCAACCTCGTCATCGCCCTGTCGGCCACGCGCCGCTGGCTGACCAAGGAGCAGATCCGCCAGGCCGTGCCGCAGTACGCCGACTGCGCCACCACGCTGGCTTTCGAGCGGATGTTCGAGCGGGACAAGGAGGACCTGCGCGAGCTGGGGGTGCCGCTGGAGACCGGCGGGGAGGACCCGCTGTTCGGCGACGAGGCCGGCTACCGCATCGACCGCGACGCCTTCGCCCTGCCGGAGATCGTCTTCACGCCCGGTGAGCTGGCGGTGCTGTCGCTGGCCAGCCGCGTGTGGCAGCAGGCCAGCCTGGCGGGACCGGCCACCCGCGCGCTGGTCAAGCTGCGCAGCCTGGGCGTGGAGCCGGACGACAGCTCCCTGGTGGGCGTGGAGCCGCGCGTGCGCACCAGCGAGCCGGCCTTCGACGCCCTGTACGCGGCCACCCGCGACCGCGCCCCGGTGAGCTTCACCTACCGGCGCGCCGGCGGCGAGCCCGCGCAGCGGCACGTGGAGCCGTGGGCCATCGTCAGCTGGCACGGGCGCTGGTACCTCGTCGGGCACGACCGCGACCGCGAGGACGTGCGCGTCTTCCGCCTGTCCCGGGTGGCCTCGGCGCCCCGGCGCATCGGCCGGCCCGGCTCCTACCGGGTGCCCGAGGACCTGGACCCGCGCGCGGTGGTCGCCGGCCGGGTCGGTGAGCGCACCACCCGACCCGCGCGCCTGCTCGTGCGCCCCGGCGCCGGGCTGGCGCTGCGCCGGCGGGCCGCGCAGACCGCGCAGGCCGCCCAGGCCGCCCAGGCCGCCCAGGGCGTGGACGTGGACGGGCGCCCGGACGGGATGGACGTGGTGGTCGTGGACGTGGCCGACGTGGAGGTGGCCGCCGACGAGGTCGCCGCCTACGGCGCCGACGTGGTCGTCCTGGACCCGCCGGACCTGCGCGCGGCGGTGCTGCGGCGCCTGCGCGGCGCCGCGGGCCTGCGCGAGGACGACGGCGCGGGTGACGGCGCGGGTGACGGCGCGGGTGACGGCGCGGGTGACGGCGAGGCCCGCACGGGCGACGCCGCCGCCCGCTCCGGCGCGGTCGGGCGGGCCTCGTGAGCGGGCGCGCCTCCACCGAGCGGCTCTCGCGGCTGCTGGCCATGGTCCCCTACCTGCTGCGCCACCAGGGCATCCCCCTGGAGGAGGCGGCCGGGCACTTCGGCATCAGCACCGAGCAGCTCGTGCACGACCTGGAGCTGCTGTTCGTGTGCGGCACCCCCGGGCACCTGCCCGACGACCTCATCGACGCCCGCTGGGAGTCCGGGCGGGTGTACCTGTCCAACGCCGACCCGCTGGCGCGGCCCTCGCGGCTGGCCGTCGACGAGGCCGTCGCGCTGCTGGTGGGCCTGCGCACCCTGGCGCAGGTGCCGGGCCTGCACGACCGGGAGGCGCTGGACGGGGCCCTGGCCAAGCTCAGCCGCGCCGCGGGCGAGGCCGCCGGCGCCGCGGCCGCGGCCGCCTCGGCGGTGGCCGTGGACGTGCGCGTGGACGACCGCGACCCGCGCGGGCAGGAGGTCGCCGCGCAGGTCCTGGCCGCCGCCCAGACGGCGCTGCGGGAGAACCGGCGCCTGCACCTGCGCTACCTGGTGCCCAGCCGCGACGAGCGCACCGAGCGCGACGTGGACCCCATGCGCCTGGTCAGCGTGGAGGGCCGCTGGTACCTGGAGGGCTGGTGCCACCGCGCCGAGGGCGTGCGCCTGTTCCGGGTGGACCGGATCGAGGAGGCGCAGCTGCTGGACGCCGACGGCACCCCGCCGCCGCAGGCGGCCTCGCGCGACGTGGACGCCGACCTGTTCCGCCCCAGCCCCGACGACGTCGTGGTCACCCTCGACCTGGCCCCCCGCGCCGCGTGGGTGGCCGACTACTACCCGGTGGAGTCGGTGACCGAGCCCGGTGAGGACGCCTGGGCGGAGGCCGCCTCCCGGGTGCGGCTGCGCACCGCCGACACCCGCTGGGTGCGCCGGCTGCTGCTGCGGCTGGGCGCCGGCGCCCGCGTGGTGGACCCGCCGGAGCTGGCCGTCGACGTGCGCGGGGCCGCGGTGCGCGCGCTGGAGGCCTACGCCCGGCACCAGCCCGGCGAGCAGCCCGGCTGAGGTCCTCGGCACGTCCGGGCCGGCGCTGTCGACCCCCCGCCGGATCACCGTTCAAGGGATCGGCCGCCGGTGCCGAAGGAGTGTCATCGCCGCGCGGCAGGACGGCCGCCCGGCACGACGAGAGGTGCGCGACATGACCACGATCAAGGCTTCCTGCCCCTGCTGCGGCGACGTCGAGCTGACGCCCAAGCAGGTGCGTCTCGTGGTCTGCAGCGCCAAGGACCGCTCCTTCTACGCCTTCGACTGCCCCAAGTGCCGCGACGAGGTGCGCAAGCCCGCCGGTGAGGACGTCGTCGCGCTGCTGGTCTCCGGCGGCGTGGCCGTCGAGCGCTGGGTCATCCCCGCCGAGGCGCTGGAGGAGCACCGCGGCGGCGCCATCGCCTGGGACGACGTCCTGGACTTCGCCCTCGTGCTGGACTCCTGCGACGACCTGGCCGGGCTGGCCTCCCGGGGCGCCGGCGCCGCCCGCTGACCCGCGGCGCGGCGCTCGCCCGCTGACCTGCGGCCCGCCGGTCCGCGCCACCGGTCCGCCCGCCCCCACCCCGTCCAGGCGGGGGTGGGCGGACCTGTGCCGCGCACCGGTCCGGCGAGCGCGCGGGGCGACGCGCAGGACCTGTTCACCTCCGGCTGCCACGCGGCGGGGGAGCGGGGACGTACCATGGCGGTGCACCGTCCCCCCTCGAGAGGTTGAGCACCATGGGCGCACTGAAGCCCTGGCACATCCTTGTGCTTGTCGTCGTCCTGCTCCTGCTGTTCGGCGCCAAGCGCCTGCCCGACGCCGCCCGCGGCCTCGGTCGCTCGCTGCGCATCTTCAAGAGCGAGGTCAAGGAGATGCAGCGCGACGACGAGGAGGAGGAGGCCACCGCCAAGGAGACGAGGACGATCCGCGGCACCTCCATCGACGACGTCCGCGACGAGCGCCGCTCCGAGGTGCGCACCGACCCGTCCCGGGTCAACGGCTCGTCCCACGACGAGACGTCCACCGTCCGCGACCGCTGATCCGCCCCGCGAGGTCCTGACGTGGCTGTCACGACGTTCCGCCGTGGGCGCGCGCCCAAGGACCCCGAGGGGCGCATGCCCCTGCGCGAGCACCTCGACGAGCTGCGCAAGCGGCTCTTCCGCTCCGCGATCGCGGTGGTGGCCGCCGCGTGCGCGGGGTGGTGGCTGTGGCCGAACGTCGTGCTCCCGCTCCTGGCCGCACCCGCCGAGTCCATCGACGGGGTGGAGCTGAACTTCGCCACGACGCTGGGCGTCCTGGACGTCCAGGTCAAGGGTGCGCTGTGGGTGGGGTTGATCGTCTCCGCCCCGGTCTGGCTCTACCAGCTGTGGGCCTTCGTCACCCCGGGGCTGACGAAGAAGGAGCGCAACTACGCGATCGGCTTCGTCCTCGCCGGCTTCCCGCTGTTCCTGGCGGGGCTGGCGCTGGCGTACTTGATCCTGCCGACCACGATGGCGCTGATCACGTCCTTCACCCCCGAGGGTGTCGCCAACCTGATCGACACGCCGAACTACCTGTCGTTCGTCATGCGGCTGCTGCTGGCGTTCGGCATCGCGTTCATCGTGCCCGTGCTCCTGGTCGCGCTGAACTTCGCGGGCCTGGTCCGCGGGCGAGCCATCCTCAAGCAGTGGCGCATCGTCGTGTTCCTCTGCTTCGTGTTCTCGGCGATCTTCACCCCGACCCCCGACGCGCTGACCATGATCCTCATGGCGATCCCCTTGATCGCCCTGTTCTTCATGGCCATCGGGGTGTGCCTGTGGAACGACCGGCGCCGGGCCCGCCGGGACCGCGACAGCGAGTTCGCCGGCCTGTCCGACGACGAGGCCAGCCCCCTCTGAGCCCCGTGGAGCCGAACCGGCCGGAGGGTGGGCCGCCGGCCGGGACCGAGCCCCTGCGCGCCGGGCCCGTGGGGCTGCTCGTCAACCCGACCGCGGGGCGCGGCGCCGGCCGCCAGGCCGGACGCCGCGCCCTGGGGGCCCTGCGGCGGCTGGGCCACGACGTGGAGGACCTGTCCGGCCGGGACGTCGCCGAGGCGCGCGAGCGGCTGGCCCGGCGCGCCGGGGACCTGGCCGCCGTCGTGGTCGTCGGCGGCGACGGGCTCGTGCACGCCGCGGTGCAGGCCGTCGCCGGCACCCCGACCGCCCTGGGCGTGGTGCCCGCGGGCACGGGCAACGACCTGGCCCGCGGCCTGGGTGTGCCCCTGCGCCAGCCGGTGCGGGCCGTGGAACGCCTCTCGGCCGCCCTGGAGAGCGGGCGCGCCCGCGCCGTGGACGCCGTCCACGTCACCGGCGACGACCCGGGCGGGTCCGGGTCCGGTCGCTGGTTCGCGAGCATCCTGGGCGCCGGGGTGGACGCCCGCGTCAACGCCCGCGCCAACCGCTGGCGCTGGCCCACCGGGCCCTCGCGCTACACGCTGGCCGCGCTGCGCGAGCTGGCCGTCGTGCGGCCGGTGGGGCTGCGCGTGGTCCTGGAGGGCGTGCCCGACGGCGGGGACCGCGGCGACGGGGTGCGGGTGCTGGAGCGTCCGACCCTGCTGGTGGCCGTGGCCAACACCCGCTGCTACGGCGGGGGGCTGCTGATGGCCCCGCACGCCGACCCGACCGACGGGCTGCTGGACGTCGTGGTCATCGACGCGCTGAGCCCGCTGGCGGCGCTGACGGTCTTCCCGCTGCTGCGCTCGGGCCGGCACCTGCGCCACCCGGCCGTGCACGTGCACCGCGCCCACCGCGTGCACCTGCGGCCGCTGCCCGGAGCGAGCGTCCCGCACCCGCACGCCGACGGGGAGGCGGCGCTGCCGCTGCCGCTGACGTGCACCGCGCACCCGGGGGCGCTGCGCGTGCTGGGCTGAGGCCGGCGCGGGCGTCGCCTGCGCGGGGGTGGGTGCTCTGACGTACTGTCACGGGCATGGCGAGCCCTGCCGAACGCTACGCGGCGGCGCGCCGCCGCACCGAGGAGTCCCGCACCGAGCTGGCGGCCTTCACGGCCACCGTCGGCTTCGACCTGGACCCCTTCCAGGTGCAGGCCTGCCGGGCGCTGGAGGCCGGGCGCGGGGTGCTGGTGGCCGCCCCCACGGGGGCCGGCAAGACCGTCGTGGGCGAGTTCGCCGTCCACCTGGCGCTGCGCACGGGCCGCAAGGCGTTCTACACCACCCCCATCAAGGCGCTGAGCAACCAGAAGTACGCCGAGCTGGTCGAGCGGCACGGCTCCGGCGCGGTGGGGCTGCTGACCGGGGACAACTCCGTCAACGGCGAGGCGCCGGTGGTCGTCATGACCACCGAGGTGCTGCGCAACATGCTCTACGCCGGCTCCCCGCTGCTGGACGGGCTGGGCTACGTGGTGATGGACGAGGTCCACTACCTCGCCGACCGCTTCCGCGGTGCCGTGTGGGAGGAGGTGATCATCCACCTGCCCCGCGAGGTGCTGCTGGCCTCGCTGTCGGCGACGGTCAGCAACGCCGAGGAGTTCGGCGCGTGGCTGGGCACCGTGCGCGGGGACACCGAGGTCGTCGTCTCCGAGCACCGCCCGGTGCCGCTGTGGCAGCACCTGATGGTCGGCACCCGCCTGTACGACCTGTTCACCGACCCGGCCGGGGACCCGCTGGAGGGCGACGAGGGCTCCCTGGTGCCCGGGGCGGTGGTCAACCCCGAGCTGGTGGCCATGTCCCGCCAGCAGCTGCGCGTGGACCGGCTGGCCGGCGCGCCCGGGCGCGGCCGCCGCCGCGGCGCACCCCCGCTCCGCACGGGCTCGCGCACCGCCTCGCGGCAGGGAGCGCGCCCGGGCGGGCTGGCCGGCCCGTCGGGGCGGGCGGTGCCGCGCCCGGCCAGCCGCGCGCAGGTGCTGGAGGTCCTGGACGCCGGCGGCCTGCTGCCGGCCATCACGTTCATCTTCAGCCGCGCCGGCTGCGACGCGGCCGTGGCCCAGTGCGTGGCGTGGGGGCTGCGCCTGACCACACCGGAGGAGGGCCGGCGGGTGCGGGCGCTGGCCGAGGAGCGCTGCGCGGACATCCCCTCCTCCGACCTGGGCGTGCTGGGCTACTGGGAGTGGCTGGACGGGCTCGAGCGCGGTCTGGCCGCCCACCACGCCGGGATGCTGCCGGTGTTCAAGGAGACGGTGGAGCACCTGTTCGCCGCCGGGCTGGTCAAGGCGGTCTTCGCCACCGAGACCCTGGCGCTGGGGGTGAACATGCCGGCCCGTTCGGTGGTCCTGGAGCGGCTGGTGAAGTGGAACGGGCAGACCCACGTGGACGTCACGCCGGGGGAGTACACCCAGCTGACCGGGCGCGCCGGCCGGCGCGGCATCGACGTGGAGGGCCACGCCGTCGTGCTGTGGGGGCAGGGCACCGACCCCGAGCAGGTCGCCGGCCTGGCCTCGCGGCGCACCTTCCCGCTGCGCTCCAGCTTCCGGCCCACCTACAACATGGCCGTCAACCTCGTCGAGCAGGTCGGCCGGGCGCAGGCCCGCGACATCCTGGAGACCTCCTTCGCGCAGTTCCAGGCCGACCGCGCCGTGGTCGGGCAGGCCCAGCGCATCCGCACCCAGCAGGAGGCGCTGGAGGGCTACCGGCGCTCCATGACGTGCCACCTGGGCGACTTCGGCGAGTACTTCGCCCTGCGCCAGCAGCTGGGGCAGCGGGAGAAGGAGCTGTCGAGGGTGGGCGCCGCCCAGCGGCGCGCGGAGGCCGCCCGCTCCATCGAGAAGCTGCGCACCGGTGACGTGGTGCGCCTGCCCAGCCCCCGCCGGGCCGCGTTCGGCGTCGTCCTGGACCTGGTGGAGGGCAAGGGCTTCGACCCGCCCTCGCCGCGGCTGCTGACCCAGGACCGGCAGGTGCGCACCATCTCCGCGCACGACTTCCCCGGCGCCGTCGAGCCGATCGCCACGGTCAAGGTGCCCCGGGACTTCAACCACCGCAGCCCCCAGGCGCGCCGCGACCTGGCCTCCACGCTGCGCAACAAGCTGGCCGAGACCGGCGGCGGGGACGTGCCGCGCCGGCGCGCGACCGGCCCGGCGGAGGAGGACCCGCAGCTGGTCCAGCTGCGCGAGCGGCTGCGCGCGCACCCGTGCCACGGGTGCGCCGAGCGCGAGGAGCACGCCCGCTGGGCGGTGCGCGAGGAGAAGCTGCGCCGCGACACCGAGGCCCTGGCCCGCTCGGTGGAGGGGCGCACCGGCACCATCGCCCGCACCTTCGACCGGGTGTGCGACCTGCTGGCCGAGCTGGGCTACCTGGACGCCGACGGCACCCGCGTCACCGACGCCGGGCGCACCCTGCGCGGGATCAACGCCGAGACCGACCTGCTGGTGGCCCAGTGCCTGCGCCACGGGGCGTGGGCGGGCCTGGGGCCGGCGGACCTGGCCGCGGCCGTGTCCACCCTCGTGCACGAGTCGCGCCGCGAGGAGGCCGGGCGCGCCGAGCGGGTGCCGCACCGCGCCGAGGCGGCCGTGGCGGCCACCGTGCGGCTGTGGAGCGACCTGACCGACCGCGAGGACGCCCACCGGGTGCCGCAGACCCGCGAACCGGACGCCGGGCTGGCCTGGGCGGTGCACCGCTGGGCCTCCGGCGACCGGCTGGACGCGGTGCTGCGCGACGCCGACCTGGCCGCCGGCGACTTCGTGCGCCGCTGCAAGCAGCTGACGGACCTGCTGGACCAGGTGCGCGCCGCGGCGCTGGACCCGCAGGTGCGCCGCGCCGCCCGCGAGGCCGTGGAGGCGGTGCACCGCGGGGTCGTGGCGCACACCTCGCTGACCTGAGGCGGGTCCCGCGGCGCGGGGCCTGCCCGTCCGGGGATGACCCGCGGGCGGTGCCTCAGGGCGTGCGGGCGCGCTCCAGCGCGGCCAGCACCCGCTCCACGCTGCCGCCCAGGCCCCAGCGGTCCGTCAGCTGCGCCAGGGCCTCCGGGTCGGCCGGCGCCGCGGGCAGGGCGCCGTCCACGTCGGGCACGGGCGCCTCGCGCACCGTGCGCACCACCACCGGCGCGGCGTCCAGGTACGCCGCGGCCTCCAGCAGCCTGCGCCGCTGCCCGGCCGGCAGGTCCGAGGACGGGTCGGCGGCGGCCGCGCGCACCCCGGCCAGGTCCCCGAAGCGCTCCAGCAGCGCCGCGGCGGTCTTCTGGCCGATCCCGGCCACGCCCGGCAGCCCGTCGGAGGGGTCCCCGCGCAGCACCGCCAGGTCGCCGTAGCCGCGCCCGTCCACCCCGTAGCGCGTCCGCAGCCACGCCTCGTCGACCCGCTCGGCCCGGCGCACTCCCTTGCCGACGTACAGGACGCCCACCCCGGCGCGGTCGTCGACCAGCTGGAACAGGTCCCGGTCGCCGGTGACCACCAGCACCGGCCGGCCCCCACCGGCGGCGACGGCGCGCGCGGCCAGGGTCGCGGCCACGTCGTCGGCCTCGTGCCCGGCGGCGCCGGCGCGCGCCAGCCCGAGCGCGGCGAGCACCCGCACGATGACGTCGACCTGCGGCACGAGCGCCGGCGGGGTGTCCTCGGCGCCGTCGGCGCCCACGCGGTGCGCCTTGTAGGAGGGCAGGGCCGCCACCCGGAACGCCGGGCGCCAGTCCTCGTCCCAGCAGGCCACCAGCCGCGCCGGCCGGTGGGTGTCCACGAGCAGGGCCACCGCGTCCAGGAAGCCGCGCACGGCGTTGACGGGGGTCCCGTCGGGCGCGGTCAGGGAGGCCGGCACGCCGTGGAAGGCGCGGTAGTACAGCGAGGCCGCGTCCAGCAGCAGCTCCGGCGCGCCGGCGCCGGCCCGCGGGCCGCTCACGACCGCTGCCGGTGCGCTCGCGCGGCGGCAGCACCCGGGGGACGTCGGGACGGCCCGCGGTGCACCCGCGGGCGGAGGGGCGGACACGACACGGGACCGATCTTCGCACCACCTCCCCACCGTTCGGGGGATCTCACCGAGCGGTGGGTGGCGCACGCTGTGAGGGTGGTCGGAAGGGACCATGCACACTGACGGAGGGGACCAGCAGTGCACACCCAGGGACCGACCACGAGCACCAGCCGCCGCCCGCGCCGCCGGCTGGCGACCTTCACCATCGCCGGGGTGGCCGCGCTGTCCCTGGGCCTGGGCGCCTGCTCGGCCCAGGACGGCGAGGGCACCAGCGCCCCGTCCGCGACCTCCAGCGCCGCCACCGAGCGCACCGCGTTCGAGGTCGTGCAGGCCAGCGCCGAGCAGGGCCAGGAGGCCGGCAGTGCCCGCTTCGCGCTGACCACGACGACGACCGCCCCGGCCGAGGCCACCGGCGGGCAGGAGCAGACCTTCGACGTCTCCGGCGAGGGCTCCTTCGACGCCGAGGACGGCGCCGTGCGGATGACGCTGACGCTGCCGGCGATGACCGGCGCGGCCGGCAGCACCGTCGAGCTGCGCCTGGTCGACGAGGTCGCCTACCTCAGCGGAGCCCCGCTGACCGGCGAGGGCCAGTGGGTGCGCCTGCCGCTGGACGCCCTCGGCGGCGCGGGCCTGGACACCGGCGCGGTCGACCCGTCCGCGCAGCTGCAGCAGCTGCGCGCGGTGGCCGACGACGTCACCGAGGTGCCGGGCGTGGAGGTGCGCGGGGTCCAGACCCGCGGCTACAGCGGCACGATCGACCCGCAGGCCGCCTTCGAGGCGCTGCCGCCGGAGCAGCAGACGGAGGAGGCGCGCCAGGCGCTGACCGAGTCGGGGCTGACCGCCATCCCGTTCACCCTCTACGTGGACGAGCAGGACCGCCCGGCGCGCATCGTGCAGGAGGTCGACGTCCAGGGCGTCAGCACCAGCGTGACGATGGACTTCTGGGACTGGGGCAGCGACGTGGAGGTCGACGCGCCGGAGGCGGGCAGCGTCGTGGACGCCCCCGGCTTCCCGGGCGCGGGCGCCGAGGACCCGGCCGGGGCCCCCGCGGGCGCCTGAGCCAGCAGGACCAGCAGGACCAGCAGCACGGCCGGCGGCGCCGGTCGGTGGGGACTTCCCCGCCGGCCGGC
>NZ_JBJLSH010000058.1:0-20230 GCF_050871905.1 Kineococcus haloalkalitolerans | reverse complement strand
CCCCCCCCCCCCCCCCCCCCCCCCCCCCCCCCCCCCCCCCCCCCCCCCCCCCCCCCCCCCACCCCCCCCCCCCCCCCCCCCGCCCGCCCCCCCCCCCCCCCCCCCCCCCCCCCCCCAGGTCCTGCACGAACTCCCCGGCGGGCTCGGCGTGCAGCACGGACAGGTAGGCGGTGCCCAGCGGGCGGATGCCGTCGAGGACGGCGCCGTAGGTGGCCGCCACGTCCGCGGGGTCCTCCTCCAGCACGTCCTGGATGCCGTGCGCCGGCGAGATCCGCACGCCCACGCGGCCGGGGCCGACGGCCTCGGCGACCGCGGTGACGACCTCGACGAGCAGGCGCGCGCGGTTGACCGGCGACCCGCCGTACTCGTCCTCGCGGTGGTTGGAGGAGGGGGCGAGGAACTCGTGCAGCAGGTAGCCGTTGGCGCCGTGCACCTCGACGCCGTCGAGGCCGGCCTCGACCGCGCGGCGGGCGGCGGCCACGAAGTCGTCGACGACACCGCGCACCTCCTCGGTCGTCAGCGCGTGCGGGACGGGGTAGTCCTGCTTGCCCCCCGGCGTGTGCGCCTGGCCCTGGATCGCGATCGCGCTGGGCGCCACGATCCGGTCGGTGCCGGTGATCGCCGTGTGCGAGACGCGCCCGCCGTGCATGAGCTGGACGACGACACGGCCGCCGCGCGCGTGCACGGCGTCGGCCACCCGGCGCCAGCCCTCGCGGTGGGCGTCGGTGACCAGGCCCGGCTGGCCGGGGTAGGCGCGGGACTCGTGGCTGGGGTAGGTGCCCTCGGCGACGATGAGGCCCGTGCTGGCCCGCTGGGCGTAGTGCTCGGCGACGAGCTCGTTGGGGGTGCCGTCGGCGTCGGAGCGCATGCGCGTCAGCGGGGCCATCACGACGCGGTTGGGCAGGTGCAGGTCGCCGAGGACGACGGGCGAGAAGAGGTCCACCACGGGGCCTTCCGGGTCGGGGACGGGTGCCGTGGGCGTGCAACCCGCCGGGAGCCCGCTCTCTTCCCCGGGCGCCGCGCTCAGCGGCGGTGGTCCCACCGGCCGGGGTCGACCTCCAGCGCCGCGCGGTCCCAGCGCGCGTGCTCGGCGGCGGCCTCGTAGGTGGACTGCAGGAAGTCCAGCAGCGCGCCGTCCGGGTCGGCGGCGCGGCGCACCACCTCGTACGGCAGCAGGAACTGCCGGTTCTGCGTGCTGTAGAACGCCCCCTCCGGACCGACCGGGTGCTCGGCGAACCCCGCCGGCTCGGGGTAGGCGTAGGCGTAGAACGCGCCCTCCTCACCCCCGCCGGGCCAGAAACCGCAGCTGCTCAGCTCCCGCGAGTAGCCCTCCTCCATCACCCAGTCCCCGCAGTTGGGCGCGCCCCCCGGGTGCGGGGGCGCCCCGCGGCCGGAGAAGCGGGTGCAGGCCAGGTCCATCGCGCCCCAGAAGAAGTGCACGGGGCTGACCTTGCCGGCGAAGCGGGCCCGGAACCGGCCCATCACCCGGTCCGCCTGCAGCAGCTGCCGCCAGAACAGCTCGACCGCGCGGGCGTCGTAGGAGGCGTGCACGTGGTCCTCGGCGAAGGGGATCGCCGGGTCCACCTCGTTCGGGGCCGCGCTGATCCTCGTGGGGATCCCCAGCTCGTCCAGCGCCGTCATCACCTCGGCGTGGAACTGCGCGGTCGGCTTGGGCTCCAGCGCCACCGTCCGCGCGCCGCCACCGCTGGAGCGCACGACGAGGCGGTGCTCGACCACGTCCAGCTCCACGTCGAAGACCCCGTCGCCGTGCGGGACGGCCGAGGTGGTCAGGCCGCGGGGGCTGACGTACAGGGTGCTCTGCCACCAGTGGTTGACCAGCGGCGCGTGGGCCAGCCGGACCTTGCCGACGACCTGCAGCCACGTGTGCAGGGTGTCGCGGGTCGCCGTCCAGTCCTCCACCCGCAGGGCCGGCCAGGCCCCTGCGGCCGTCCCCGTCCCGAGCTCTCCTGGTGCGCCCACGCGTCCTCCTCCGGGTGCCGCGCCGCCGGGCGCGGCGGGACCGAGGGTAGGCCGTGCCCGTCCGGCGCGGGAGTCCCTCGGCGGGAGGCCCTCAAGTCAGGCCCGCGGCCCCGAACCCGCAGTGCACGTGGTCCTGGTGGACGAGGTCGCTGAAGTACGGCCGCGGCCCCAGGTCCGCCGGCCCGCCGACCTCCGTGACCCCCCACGCGGCGGCGAACTCCATCGCCTCCCGCCACGGGCAGCGCTCCTGGTCGATGACGGGCACGCCGTCGAAGGACCAGATGTCCACGGCGCGGCCGAGGGTGTGGTTGGAGGGCCGGTCGGTGTCGTACACGTGGAACGGGTGCCCGGAGCGGACGTCCTGCACCGCCAGGGGCCACTGCTCGGCGTACGCCGACAGCAGCTCGGCGACGCGCACGTGCACGTCCTCCTGCAGCAGGTCGAAGCGCGCCGGGTCCGGCAGCGCGATGCGGTCGTCGTCGAGGACGGCCTGCACCTGCGGGCGCGCCGGGACGGCCAGCTCGAAGTCGACCTCGGGCACCAGCACGTCGGTGACGCCCCAGGTGTCGCCGGAGCGGGCCAGCCGCACGTCGACGGTCAGGGTGCGCCGGCGCAGCTCGTCGGGCGCCGCGGCGTCCAGCAGCGACTGCTCGGCGACGAGGATGATGCTCGCGGTGCGCCGGCCGCTGCTCAGCCCGCCGTACTGCGGGTACACGACGCCCGCCGCGGACACGCCCGCCGGCGGCAGCAGGCCCAGCAGCCCGGCCGCGTGCGCGGGGTCGAGCCCGGCGGTGCGCAGGCGCGCGTCGAGGACCGCGGCGACGTCCAGGAACGGCGACTCCGGGTCCAGCTGCGCCGACCCGGTCGTCAGCGCCGTGGTGACGTAGTCCACGGCCGCCTCCTTGCAGCCGGGCTCCACCTCGCCGGGCAGCGGCACGTACGGCTCGGGCGCCGGCAGGTCCAGCAGCACCGGCGCGCGCGTCGGGCTCGGCGGTGGTGCGGCGGTGGGCGGGGGCGCGGTGGGCGAGGGCGTCGCCGGCGAGGGCTGCGCCGCGGGTCCCTGCCCGCCGGAGCAGGCGGCGAGCGTCCCGGCGCCGGCCAGGCCGGCCAGGACGGCCCGGCGCGAGGCGCGCCGCGGGCAGGGCTGGTGGGGCTGCTGGTGGGGCTGCTGGTGGGGCTGCTGGTGGGGTGGGGTCACGCGTGCTGGGTCGTCCCTCGTGTCGTGCGGTCGG
Source organism: Kineococcus haloalkalitolerans (assembly GCF_050871905.1). NCBI lineage: Bacteria > Bacillati > Actinomycetota > Actinomycetes > Kineosporiales > Kineosporiaceae > Kineococcus > Kineococcus haloalkalitolerans. The sequence continues at coordinate 17,018 of NZ_JBJLSH010000058.1, read as the reverse complement.
TCTGTCCGTCCCCGTGACGGGTGCGTCACAGGTCGAGCTGGAAGTCGACCAGCTCGCGGCCGTCGCGCCGGTGCCGGCCCACCTCGGTCCAGCCGAGGTGCCGGTACAGCTCCACGGCACCCTGCTCGGCGCCGTCGGCGTCGGTGACCAGCGCGATCCGCGTGGCGCCCGCCGCGCGGGCGCGCGCCGCGCAGCGGTCCAGCAGCGCGGCGGCGAGGCCGCGGCCCCGCGCGCGGTGGTCGACGACGACGGCGTGCAGCACCGCCACCGTCTCAGGTGACGCCGCGTGATCGCCAGCCGACGCGGAGCGGCGGACAGGGCGGACGAGGCGGCGGGCGTACCGGCGCGCGCGGGTGCGGGCGAAGCGCACGGCCAGCCCGGGGCGGCGCAGCAGCCCCGCCGCGCCGAGCACCGCCAGGGGCAGGCGGTCGCGGGTCAGGACGTCGCGCAGGTAGGCGCGCTGGTCGGTGGCGAGCAGCGCGTACCCGCACACCCCGTCCGGGTCGACGAGGACGCCGGCCCAGGCGGCGGGGGAGTCGCAGAAGGTGCGGTGCCAGCGCCGCACGAAGCGCTCGCCGAGCTGCGGGAACAGCCCCAGCGGCAGGTACCGCTGCTGCAGGGCCGCGGTGCCGGCCAGGTCGCCCGGCGCCGCGTCGCGCAGCACCACCACGGGGTCCGCGCCGGGCGCGGGGCCGGGGCCCGGGGCGCCAGGGGCGTCGGAGGCGGGGGAGGGGGGCGGTGCGGGCGCCGCGCCGGCCCCCTCGGGCGCCGCGCGCTCGGGCAGCACCAAGGCCTCTCCGCGCGGGGGTCCCGTCCCCGGCCCCGCGACGTCGGGGTCGCGGGTGCTCTCCGTCTCGGCCACGGGTCCTCCCGGAGGGCGCTCGGCGGTCGGTGCGCTGCTCGTCCACCCCCCTCACGAGCGGGAGCCCCGAGAGGTTCCGGCCGCGTCCGGAGCACGCCGCGCGGCTCGGCACACTGGAGGGGTGACGATCCTGGACCCGGCGCGGGTCACCGGCACCGCTCCCGACGGCCCCGAGGAGCTCGTGGGCGACGAGCTCGTGCGCCGCCTGGGCGAGCGCCTGGGCGCGCCGCAGGTGGACGCCTCGACCCGCCGGCGCGCCGAGTACACCTCCGACGCGTCCAACTACCGCGTGGTGCCGCAGGTGGTGGTCTTCCCGCGCAGCGCCGAGGACGTCGTGGCCGCCCACGCGGTGTGCCGGGAGCTGGGCGTGCCGTTCACCAGCCGCGGCGCGGGCACCTCGGTGGCCGGCAACGCCGTCGGCACCGGTGTCGTCCTGGACTTCTCGCGGCACCTGCACCGCGTCCTGGAGGTCGACCCGGAGGGCATGACGGCCCTGGTGGAGCCCGGCGTCGTCCTGGACGACCTGCAGCGCGCCGCGGCCCCGCACGGCCTGCGCTTCGGCCCGGACCCGTCCACCCACGCCCGCTGCACCCTCGGCGGCATGATCGGCAACGACGCGTGCGGTTCGCACGCGCTGGCCTACGGGCGCACCAGCCACAACGTCGTGGCGCTGGAGGTCCTCGACGGGCGCGGGCGGCGCTGGTGGACCGACGACCCGCCGGCGGACCTGCTCGACGAGCTGCGCGGCGTCGCCTCGGCCCACCTGGCGACCATCCGCACCCGCTTCGCCACCTTCGGCCGGCAGGTGTCCGGCTACGCCCTGGAGCACCTGCTGCCGGAGACCGGCGGTCCCACCGGCACCGCGATGGCGCGCCTGCTCACCGGGTCCGAGGGCACCCTGGCCACGATCCTCACCGCCCGCGTGCGGCTGGTGCGCCAGTCCCCGGCCACGACGTTCGTCGTCCTCGGCTACGCCTCCATGCACGAGGCCGCCGACGCCACCCCCGCCCTGCTGGAGCACGCGCCGCTGGCCGTGGAGGGCATCGACCGCCGCCTGGCCGACGTCGTCGTGCGCCGCGGCGGCTCGGTGGAGGGCCTGCCCACCGGCGACGGCTGGCTGTTCGTGGAGATGGGCGGGGACACCCCCGAGGAGTCCTTGGCGGCCGCGCGCGCGATGGTGGCGGACTCGCGGGCGCTGGACTCCGTCGTCATCCCCACCGCCGCCGAGGCGCGGAAGCTGTGGCGCATCCGCGAGGACGGCGCCGGTCTCGCCGGGCGCTCCCCGGAGGGGCAGCCGGCGTGGCCGGGCTGGGAGGACGCCGCCGTGCCGCCGGAGAACCTCGGTGCCTACCTGCGCGCCTTCGACGCGCTGATGGCCTCCCACGGCGTCGACGGCCTGGCCTACGGCCACTTCGGCGACGGCTGCATCCACGTGCGCATCGACTTCCCCCTGTACGAGCAGGACGGCGCGCCCGGCGGCGCCGCGCGCACGAAGGCGTTCCTGGAGGACGCCGCCCGCCTGGTCGCCGAGCACGGCGGGTCCCTGTCCGGCGAGCACGGCGACGGCCGCGCCCGCGGCGGGCTGCTGCCGCTGATGTACGACGCGGAGTCCGTCGCCGCGTTCGAGGAGGTCAAGCGCGCCTTCGACCCCGAGGACCTGCTCAACCCCGGTGTCATCGTGCGCCCGGCGCCCGTGGACGCCGACCTGCGCGTGCCCGCGGCCCGGCCCGCGCACGCTCTCGGCCTGCCGCTGCGCTTCGCCTACTCCCACGACGGCGGGGACCTGACCCGCGCGGTGCACCGCTGCGTCGGCGTGGGCAAGTGCCGCGCCGACTCCGGCGGGGTCATGTGCCCCAGCTACCTGGCCACCGGCGACGAGAAGGACTCCACCCGCGGCCGGGCGCGGCTGCTGCAGGAGATGGTCAACGGCACCCTCGTCACCGACGGGTGGCGCTCGCAGGAGGTCCTCGACGTCCTGGACCTGTGCCTGTCCTGCAAGGGGTGCACGCACGACTGCCCCGCCGGGGTGGACATGCCCACGTACAAGGCGGAGTTCCTGGACAAGCACTGGGCCGGCCGGTTGCGCCCGATGAACCACTACCTGCTCGGCTGGCTGCCGCGCTGGACCCGCGCGGCCGCGTTCGCGCCGCGGCTGGTCAACGCGCTGACCGGCGTGCCGGCGCTGGCCGGGCTGGCCAAGCGGGTCGGCGGCGTCGCGCAGGAGCGCCCGCTGCCGAGGTTCGCCGAGCGGACGTTCCGCACGTGGTTCAAGCGCCGCGAGCTGGCCGGCGGCGGGCTGCGCGGCGGCGAGCCGGTCGTGCTGTGGGTGGACTCCTTCACCGACGCGTTCTCCCCCGAGGTGGGGCGCGCGGCCGTGGAGGTGCTGGAGCACCTGGGGTTCACGGTCTCGGTGACGCGGGAGAAGGTCTGCTGCGGTCTGACGTGGGTGTCCACCGGCCAGCTGGAGGGCGCCAAGCGCCAGCTGCGCGCCAGCCTGGACGCCCTGGACGCCCCGCACCTGCCGGAGGGCGCGCTCGTCGTGGGGCTGGAGCCGTCGTGCACGGCGCTGCTGCGCGACGACGCCGCCGAGCTGCTGCCCGAGGACCCCCGCGCGCACGCGCTGAAGGGGCGGGTGAAGACGCTCGCGGAGCTGGTGGAGGAGCTGCGCCCGGACTGGCAGCCGCCGGCCGTGGACCAGCGGGCCGTCGTGCAGCCGCACTGCCACCAGCACGCCGTCATGGGCTTCTCCGCCGACGCGGCGCTGCTGGCGAGGGCGGGGGTGGAGGCGCAGGTGCTGTCGGGCTGCTGCGGCCTGGCCGGCAACTTCGGCGCCGAGGACGGGCACTACGACGTCTCGGTGCAGGTGGCCGAGCAGAAGCTGCTGCCGGCGCTGCGCGAGCGCGGCGACGCGACCGTCCTGGCCGACGGGTACTCCTGCCGCACGCAGGCGGAGAACCTCGCCGGGGTGCGCCCGAAGCACCTGGCGGAGCTGCTGGCCGAGGGGCTGCGCGCGCAGCAGGACTGACGGACGGCGGGGGCGTGGCACCCTGACGCGGTGCTGCCCCCCGCCTCCTCCGCGGTGCGCCGCGGGTCGAACCTCCCCCGCGTCGGCGACTACAACCGCGCGGTGGTGCTCGACGCGGTGCGCCGGCACGCCGACGGCCTCAGCCGGGTGGAGCTGGCCGCGCTGACGGGCCTGTCGGCGCAGACGGTCTCGAACATCAGCCGGTGGCTGCTGGAGCAGGGCCTCGTGGAGGAGACCGGCAAGCGCGGCGGCGGCCCCGGCAAGCCGCGCACGATCCTGCAGCTGGCCCCGCACGGGCGCTACGCCGTGGGTGTTCACCTGGACCCGGTGGTCGTCACGACCGTGGTGCTGGACCTGCGCGGCGGGGTGGTGGCCCGCTCGGACGTGCCGCTGGCGCCCGAGCAGGCGCCGGCGGAGGTGCTGGCGCTGGTGGCCGCGGAGGTGGCGGCGGTGGTGGCGGCCTCGGGCGTGCCGCCGGAGCGGCTGGCCGGGCTGGGGGTGGCGGTGCCGGGCCCGGTGGACGGGCCGGGCGGGGCGGTGGTCGGCGCCCCGAACCTGCCCGGCTGGCGGCGGGTGGCGGTGCGCGAGGAGCTGGCGGCCGCCACGGGCCTGCCGGTGCTGCTGGACAAGGACGTCGTGGCCGCCGCGGTGGCCGAGATGTGGGCGGGCGGGGCGGGCCCCACGGGCAGCTTCGCGTTCGTCTACCTGGGCACCGGGATCGGGGCGGGACTGGTGCTGCGCGGGGAGGTGATGCGCGGGGCGTCGGGCAACGCGGGGGAGCTGGGGCACCTGGCGGCCGACGGGGAGGGCCCGCTGTGCGAGTGCGGGCAGCGCGGCTGCCTGGGCGAGCGCAACGCGCCGCGCTCGCTGGTGGAGCAGGCGCGCGCGGCGGGCCTGGGGCCGTGGCCGCTGGACGACGAGCTGAGCGTGGACCGCGCCCTGGCGGCGGTGTGCCGGCTGGCCGACGAGGGCGTGCCCGCGGCCGTGGCGGTGCTGGACGCGGCGGCCGCGCGCGTGGCGCGGGCCGTCTCGGGCGTGCAGAACCTGCTGGACGTGGACCTCGTCGTCTTCGGCGGGCCGCTGTGGCCGCGGCTGGAGCGCCGGTTCCTGCGGGTGGTGCCGCCGCTGGTGCGCTCGCACGAGGTGGCCTCGGCCCTGCACCCGGTGGAGATCCGCGGCACCCGGGTGGGGCGCGACGTGACGGCGGTGGGCGCGGCGTGCCTGGTGCTGGACGACGCGTTCAGCCCGCGCTCGTCCGTCCTCCTCGTGGCCCCTTGACGGGAGCAACTCCACTTGATTTACATACTCCTCACGGGGTCAGCGGCGACCCCCGCGGAGGAGGAGCACGACGATGCGCAGACGGCACTCCCTGACCGCCCTGGTCGCGGTCGCGGCCCTGGGCCTCACCGCCTGCGGCGGTTCGAGCGGCGGCGGCGGTGACGAGGACACCATCCGGGTCGCCTACCAGCGGACCGCGCAGTTCACCCAGCTCGAGGACGTCCTGGAGAAGGCCAAGAGCGAGTACGAGGCCGCCAACGAGGGGCGCACGATCGAGCTGGTGCCCATCGAGGCCGAGCAGGAGCAGTACTTCACCCGCCTCGCCCTGCTGAACCGCTCCCCGTCCACGGCCCCCGACGTCATCTACGAGGACTCCTTCCAGGTCCGCTCGGACGCCGCGGCCGGCTACCTCGCGCCCATCGACGACCTGCTCGAGGGGTGGGACGAGTGGGGGCAGTTCGACGAGACCGCCAAGCAGGCCGGCCTCGGCGACGACGGGCAGACCTACGGCGTGTCCATGGGCACCGACACCCGCGGCATCTACTTCAACAAGCAGGTGTTCGAGCAGGCGGGGCTGCCCACCGACTGGCAGCCGACCACGTGGGACGACGTCCTGGCGGCCGCCCGGACCGTCAAGGAGCGCGTGCCCGGCGTCGTCCCCCTCAACCTCTACGCCAGCCGCGCCGCCGGCGAGGCCACGTCCATGCAGGGCTTCGAGATGCTCCTGTACGGCACGGGCGACGAGCTGTACGACGCCGACACCCAGAAGTGGATCACCGGCTCGCAGGGGTTCCGCGACAGCCTCGCCTTCTACGACACCGTCTTCTCCGAGGAGCTCGGCCCCGACACCGCCCTCGCCCTCGACGCCGCCCTCGGCAGCCGCGTGGCCACCGAGATGCTGCCGCAGGGCGAGCTGGCCATCGCGATCGACGGCTCCTGGCTGCCCGGGCAGTGGATCTCCGGGGAGAACGAGTGGCCCGAGTGGGAGGAGACGATGGGCATCGCCGCGATGCCCACCCAGGAGGGGCAGGATCCCGGCCGCACGTCCATGTCGGGCGGCTGGCTGCTGTCCGTCGGCTCCCAGGCCGCCGACCCGCAGGCGGCGTTCGACTTCATCACCGTCGCGCTCAACCGCGAGAACACGCTGAAGTACAACACCGAGAACAGCCAGATCGCCGTGCGCACCGACGTCGCCGAGGACCCCGCGTACCTCGACTACAACCCCTCGTTCGAGTTCTTCTCCTCCCTCGTGCCGGTGACCAACTTCCGGCCCGCCACCCCGGACTACTCGCAGATCTCCGCGAACATCCAGGCGGCCACCGAGGACGTCGCCACGGGCGCGGCGACGCCGGAGCAGGCCGCCCAGGCCTACGACGACGGCCTGGTCGCCATCGTCGGCGAGGACGGCACGCAGGCGGCGGACTGACGTGAGCGCCCCCGCCGGAGCCACCGCGCCCGCGCCCGCCCGCGCCACCGGCCGCGGCGACGGCGGGGGCCGGCTCGTCCTCCTCGCCCGCCTGGCGCCGCTGGCGCCCACCGTGGCGCTCATGCTGGTGTTCCTGGCCGGCCCCATCGCCTACGCCCTCTACGGGTCGCTGACCAACACCGCCCTGTCCGGCTACCGCGCCGCCGACCCCGAGTTCGTGGGGCTGGACAACTACGCCCAGCTCGTCACCAGCACCGAGTTCTGGCAGTCGGCGTGGCTGACGCTGCTGTTCGTGCTGGCCTCGGCCGTGGTGGGGCAGAACGTCCTCGGCATGGTCGTCGCCCTGCTGCTGCGGGCGGCGCGCGGGCCGCTGCGGGCCCTCGTCAGCGGGCTCGTCGTCACCGCCTGGGTGCTGCCGGAGATCGTCGCCGCGTTCGCCCTGTACGCGTTCTTCTCCGGCGACGGGACCCTCAACGCCGTGCTGGGGCTGGTGGGCGGCGAGGGGGCCGGGGGCACGGCGTGGCTGGTGACGTTCCCGATGATGGCCGTCATCCTCGCCAACGTCTGGCGCGGCACCGCCTTCTCGATGATGGTCTACGGGGCGGCGCTGGCCGAGGTGCCGCCGGACCTGGCCGAGGCCGCCGCGCTGGACGGCGCCAGCGGCCGGCAGCGGTTCTTCCGCATCACCCTGCCGCTGCTGCGCCGCTCCATCGGCACCAACCTCATGCTCACCACGCTGCAGACCCTCGGCGTGTTCACCCTCATCTGGGTGATGACCGGCGGCGGGCCGGGCACGTCCAGCTCGACCCTGCCCGTGCTGGCCTTCCAGGAGGCGTTCCGGTTCGGGCAGGTGGGCTACGGCACCGCCATCGCCGTCGTCACCCTCGTCGTCGGGGCCCTGTTCGCGACCGTGTACGTGCGCGTCCTCAAGCCGGAGGTGGACTGATGGCGGACACCCGGCCCTCCGCGGGGGCCTCGACGGGGACCCCGGCTGCCGCGCCCGTCGTCGTGCCCGACGCGCCGCCCGCCCCACGGCTGACCTCGCCGCAGCGGCGCGGGACGAGCGTCGCCGCGAACCTCGCGCTGGCCCTCGTGGGCGTGGCGTTCCTCGTTCCGCTGGCGTGGATCCTCCTGGCCTCGGTGGACCCCGCCGCCACCGTGTCGGTGTCCGTGCCGACCCGGCCCACGCTGGAGCACTTCAGCACCGTCCTCACCTACGACCTGACGTTCCTGCCGCTGTGGAACTCCCTCGTCGTCTCCGGTGGCGCGGCCCTGGTCACCGTCGTGGTGGCGACGCTGGCCGCGTACCCGCTCTCGCGGTACCGGATGCGGTTCAACCGCTCGTTCATGTACGTCATCCTCTTCGGCAGCTGCCTGCCCATCACGGCGATCATGGTCCCGGTGTACGCGCTGTTCGTGGCGCTGGGGATGCTGGACTCGCTGCTGGGCACGGTGCTGTTCCTGGCCGCCACGTCGCTGCCGATGGCCGTGTGGATGCTGAAGAACTTCATGGACGGGGTGCCGGTCTCGCTGGAGGAGGCCGCCTGGGTCGACGGCGCCAGCGCCATGTCCGCGCTGCGGCGCATCGTCGTCCCGCTCATGCGGCCCGGCATCGCGGTGGTCTTCATCTTCGTGTTCACCCAGGCGTGGGGGAACTTCTTCGTCCCCTTCGTCCTGCTGCTCGACCCCGCCAAGCAGCCGGCCGCCGTGTCGATCTTCACCTTCTTCGGCACGCAGGGCGCCATCGCCTACGGGCAGCTGGCCGCCTTCTCCGTCCTGTACGCCACCCCGGTCCTCGCGCTGTACCTCGTCGTGCAGCGCCTGGCGGGCGGCTCGTTCGCCCTGGCCGGGTCCGTCAAGGGCTGACGGCCCACCACCCGCCCGCACCACCCCGTCCGCACCACCCGAGGAGCCCCGCGTGCACGTCAACCCCGCCCTGGTCGAGATGCGCGTGGAGCGCTTCGTCCGCGAGCGCCTCGAACCGGCGGCGTACCGGCGCCGGCACCCGCTGGAGGTGTCGGCGTGGGCGGCCCCGGGGGAGCCGGTGCCCTTCGCCGAGGCGCTCGGCCAGGAGTTCGCGCCGTTCGCGGTGGGCACCGCGTGGGGCCGGCCGTGGGGCACGACGTGGTTCCGGCTGCGCGGGGACGTCCCGGACGGCTGGGGCGCCGACGGCACCCGCCTGGAGGTCGTCGCCGACCTCGGCTACTCGGCCGTGCAGCCGGGGTTCCAGGCCGAGGCCACCGCCTACCGCCCGGACGGCACCGTCGTGAAGGGCCTGCACCCGCGCAACCGGTACGTGCCCCTGGCCGCGCTGGGCGGCGGGCCCGGGGTCGACGTCCTGCTGGAGGCGTCGTCCAACCCGGACGTGTCCGGGGACGGGGTGTTCGCCTCCCCGACGCGGCTGGGCGACCCGGCGACGGCGGGGACCGACCCGCTGTACCGCCTGGCGGCCGCCGACGTCGCCGAGCTCGACGTGACGGTGTGGGAGCTGCTGCAGGACGTGTGGACGCTGCGCGGGCTGCTCGGGCAGCTGCCGGAGGCCTCCACCCGCCGCGCGGAGGTCCTCACCGCCCTGGACGCGGCCGTCGACGTCGTGGACCCGTGGGACGTGGCCGGCACCGCCGCCGCGGGGCGCGCCGCGCTGGCGGGCGTCCTGGCGCAGCCCGCGTCGGCCAGCGCGCACCGCGTCACGGCCGTGGGCCACGCCCACATCGACTCCGCGTGGCTGTGGCCGACGCGGGAGACCGCCCGCAAGTGCGCCCGCACGTTCTCCAACGTGCTCGCGCTCATGGACGAGGACCCGGACCTGGTGTTCGCCTGCTCCTCGGCGCAGCAGTACGCGTGGGTGCGCGACACCCAGCCGGAGCTGTTCGAGCGCATCAAGCGGCGCGTCGCCGAGGGCCGCTTCGTGCCCGTGGGCGGCATGTGGGTGGAGTCGGACACGAACATGCCCGGCGGGGAGGCGCTGGCCCGCCAGTTCGTCGCCGGCAAGCGGTTCTTCGCCGAGGAGCTGGGCGTCGAGCCGCTGGACGTGTGGCTGCCGGACTCCTTCGGCTACACGGCGGCCATGCCGCAGATCGCCCGCGCCGCGGGCGCCCGCTGGTTCCTCACGCAGAAGCCGTCGTGGAACGAGGTGAACCGGATGCCGCACCACACCTTCGCGTGGGAGGGCATCGACGGCACGCGGATCTTCACGCACTTCCCGCCGGCGGACACGTACAACTCCGACCTGGGCGGGGAGGACCTGGCCCGCGCGGAGCGGCAGTTCGCCGAGAAGGGACGCGCCCGCACCTCGCTGCTGCCGTTCGGCTACGGCGACGGCGGCGGCGGCCCCACCCGCGAGATGCTCGCCGCGGCCGCGCGCACCCGCTCGCTGGAGGGGTCCCCGGTCGTCGAGCTGGGCGGCCCGCACGACTTCTTCCGCCGCGCCGAGGAGGAGTACCCCGACCCGCCGGTGTGGAGCGGGGAGGTGTACCTGGAGTTCCACCGCGGCACCTACACCTCGCAGGCGCGCACCAAGCGCGGCAACCGGCGCAGCGAGCACCTGCTGCGCGAGGCGGAGCTGTGGGCGAGCGCGGCGGCGGTGCAGCGCGGTGCCGACTACCCGTACGAGGCGCTGGAGCGGATCTGGCACGTCGTGCTGCTGCAGCAGTTCCACGACATCCTGCCCGGCTCCTCGATCGCCTGGGTGCACCGCGAGGCCGAGGCCCGCTACGCCGAGGTCGCCGCCGAGCTGGAGGAGCTCATCACCTCCTCGCTGCGGGCGCTGGCCGGCGGGGACGGCGGGGGCACGAGCAGCGTCGTGTTCAACGCCGGGCCGTTCGCCCGTGACGGCGTGCCCGCGCTGGGCGCGGCGCCCGCGCGGCCGGGCGCCGACGCCCGCGCGAAGGCCGAGGGGGACGGGTTCGTCCTGGAGAACGACCACGTGCGGGTCCTCGTCGACGGCGACGGCTTGCTGGCCTCCGTCCTCGACGTCGCGGCCGGCCGGGAGGTCCTCGCGCCGGGCCGGCGCGGCGGCCTGCTGCAGCTGCACCGCGACACCCCCACCCAGTGGGACGCCTGGGACGTCGACGAGCACTACCGCCGGCACACCACCGACCTGACCGCCGCCGAGTCCGTCGACCTCGTGGAGGAGGGACCGCAGCGCGTCGCCGTGCGCGTCGTGCGCCGGTTCGGGGACTCGCGCGTGGAGCAGACGGTGTCGCTGGCCGCGGGCGCCCGCTCGGTCGAGCTGGCGTTCGACGTGGACTGGCACGAGCGGCAGAAGCTGCTCAAGCTCGCCTTCCCCCTCGACGTGCACGCCGACCGCGCCGCCAGCGAGGTGCAGTTCGGGCACGTGCTGCGCCCCACCCACGCCAACACCTCCTGGGACGCGGCGCGGTTCGAGACGTGCGCGCACCGCTGGGTGCACGTGGGCGAGGCCGGGTACGGCGTGGCCGTCGCCAACGACTCCACCTACGGCCACGACACCGGCCGCACCACCCGCGAGGACGGCGGCACCACCACCACGGTCCGGCTGTCGCTGCTGCGCGCGCCGCTGTTCCCCGACCCCGACGCCGACCAGGGAGAGCACCGGCTGCGCACCTCCCTCGTCGTCGGCGCCGCGATCGGCGACGCCGTCCGCGAGGGGTACCGGCTGAACCTGCCGCTGCGCGAGGTGGCGGGCTCCGCGCCCGTCGAGCCGCTGCTCGCCGTCGAGGGCGAGGGCGTCGTGGTGGAGGCCGTGAAGCTGGCCGAGGACCGCAGCGGCGACGTGGTGGTGCGCCTGTACGAGGCGCACGGCGGGCGGGCCCGCGCGCTCGTGCGCCCGTCCTTCGCGGTGGCCGGCGTCACCGAGACCGACCTGCTGGAGCGGCCCGTCGAGCCGCGCGGGCTGCGGGAGGTGACCGGGGGCGCGGCGGTGCTGGAGCTGCGGCCCTTCCAGATCGTCACGCTGCGCCTGTCCCGCGGCTGAGCCGTGGGGCGCGCGGCGGGACCGCACCCGGTCCGGGTGCGGCCCCGCCGCGGTGGAGGAGTTCCTCAGCTGGGGCTGGGGTCGTTCGAGGCGGCCGCTTCGCGCAGCGCGGGCAGGATCTCCCGCTGCGCCGCCTCCAGGAACGGCTGCTGGTGCTCGCCGCCGACCTGCACGAGCGCGAGGTCGGTGAAGCCCGCCGCGAAGAACGCCGACGCGGCCTCCACGACCGCGTCCACGTCGTCCCCGCAGGGGATCGCCTCAGCGACGTCCTCCGGGCGCACGAACTGCGTCGCTCCGGAGAACCCCGCGGTGGTGGGCAGGTCGGCGTTCACCTTCCAGCCGCCCGCGAACCAGCGGAACTGGTCGTGCGCGCGGGCGATGGCGGCGTCGCGGTCGGCGTCCCAGCACACCGGCAGCTGCCCGATCCGGCGGCTGGCCGCCGGCTGGTCCGGGGTGCGCGCGCCGTCCCACACCGGCCCGAACGACGGGTCGGGCTCCACGGCGATCATGTGGTCGGCCAGCGGGGCGAAGCGGGTGCAGGACTTCTCACCGGACACCCCGACGGCGATCGGCACCCGCTGCTCCGGCAGGTCCCACAGGCGCGCGGAGTCCACCCGGAAGTGCTCCCCGGCGTAGGTGAGCAGCTGCCCCTCGAACAGCTCGTCGATGATCTCCAGCGCCTCGACGAGCATGTCCTGCCGCTCCTCGACGGCCGGCCAGCGCTCGCCGACGACGTGCTCGTTGAGGTTCTCGCCGGAGCCCAGGCCCAGCGTGAAGCGGCCTTCGGACAGCAGGCCCATCGTCGCGGCCTTCTGCGCCACCACCGCCGGGTGGTAGCGCATCGTCGGCGCCGTCACGTACGTCATGAGCTCCACGCGGGAGGTGACCTGCGTGACCGCGCCCAGGACGCTCCACGCGTACGGCGCGTGGCCCTGCGAGGTCAGCCACGGCGAGTAGTGGTCGGAGAAGACGACGAGGTCGAAGCCGGCCTCCTCCGCGGCCCGCGCGTCGCGCACGAGCCAGCGGGGGTCCGACTGCTCGCTCATGCACGTGTACCCGATGCGCACCTCGGCCACGTCAGGCCCCCGCGGGGACGTCGACGCGCGCGACGCGCTCCACCAGGGCGGAGCAGAACGCCGGCAGGTCGTCGGGCTTGCGGCTGGTCACCAGCGGGCCGGGCCCGCCCTCGCAGACGACGAGCTCCTCGTCGAGCCACTCCGCGCCCGCGTTGCGCAGGTCGGTCGCGAGGCTCGGCCACGACGTCGTCCGGCGCCCGCGCACCACGTCGGCCTCGATCAGCGTCCACGGCGCGTGGCAGATCGCGAAGACCGGGCGGGTCGAGGCCGCGAACTGCTGCACGAAGGACACCGCGGAGCGGTCGGTGCGCAGCGCGTCCGGGTTGGCGACGCCACCGGGCAGCACGAGCGCCGCGTACTCGCTCGGCGAGGCGTCGGAGACGACGACGTCCACGGGGAAGGTGTCCGCCTTGTCGAGGTGGTCGAAGGCCTGCACGCTGCCCGGCTGCGGCGACAGCAGCACCGGCTGGCCACCCGCCTCCTGCACCGCCTTCCACGGTTCGGTCAGCTCGACCTGCTCGATGCCCTCGCCCGCGACGAGGAACGCGACCTTCTTGCCGTTCAGCTCTTGAGCACCCATGCGGCCCACGCTGGCACGGCCCCGCGCGGGCGGCATCCGCAGCGCTCCGCGGCTCCCGTGCCGCGGCCGGGCCCGGCGTGGAAGGATCGGCACCGCCAGAGCCGTCAGCAGAGGAGCAGCCATGCCCATCGCCACCCCGGACGTCTACGCCGAGATGCTGGACCGCGCCAAGGCCGGGTCGTTCGCCTACCCCGCGATCAACGTCTCCTCCTCGCAGACGCTGAACGCGGCCATCCGCGGCTTCGCGGAGGCCGAGAGCGACGGCATCGTCCAGGTGTCCACGGGCGGCGCGGAGTACCTGTCCGGCTCGACCGTCAAGGACATGGTCCTGGGGGCGCAGGCCCTGGCCGAGTACGCCCACCACGTCGCCAAGGCGTACGACGTCAACATCGCCCTGCACACCGACCACTGCCCGAAGGACAAGCTGGACGGCTTCGTCCGCCCCCTCATCGCCATCTCCGCCGAGCGGGTGAAGGAGGGCCGCGAGCCGCTGTTCCAGTCGCACATGTGGGACGGCTCGGCCGTGCCGCTGGAGGAGAACCTGCGGATCGCCGAGGAGCTGCTGGCCCTGACCAGCGCCGCGCGGATCGTCCTGGAGGTCGAGATCGGCGTCGTCGGCGGCGAGGAGGACGGCGTCGCCCACGAGATCAACGACAAGCTCTACACGACCGTCGCGGACGCCCGCGCCACCGTGCAGGCCCTCGGCACGGGGGAGAAGGGCCGGTACATGACGGCCCTGACCTTCGGCAACGTCCACGGCGTCTACAAGCCCGGCAACGTCAAGCTGCGCCCGGAGATCCTCAAGGAGATCCAGGACGAGATCGGCGGCGAGGTCGGCAAGGACAAGCCGTTCGACCTCGTCTTCCACGGCGGTTCCGGCTCGCTGCCCGAGGAGATCTCCGCCGCCGTCGACCACGGCGTGGTGAAGATGAACATCGACACCGACACGCAGTACGCCTTCACCCGCCCCGTCGTGGAGCACTTCTTCCGCAACTACGACGGCGTGCTGAAGGTCGACGGCGAGGTCGGCAACAAGAAGCAGTACGACCCGCGCACGTGGGGCAAGGCCGCCGAGGCCGGGATGGCCGCCCGCGTCGTCGAGGCCGCCCAGGGCCTGCGCAGCGCCGGCAAGCACCTCAAGTGACCCTCGGGTGACGCGCTGAGCGCACCGGTCAGCAGGAGGGCCCGCCACCGTCGGACGGTGGCGGGCCCTCGTGCTCGGTGCCGGGGGTGCCGGCGGGTGCTGCGGGCCTCAGGCCGGCTGCGGCCCGAGGTCGTCGTCGTCCGACAGGCCCGGCTCCTCGTCGACCACGTCGAGCAGCTGGACGATGTTGGTCGTCTCGATGAGGAACTTCACCACCGCCGGCGGGCGGATGAGGGTGACCCGGCGCCCGCGGCTGCGCGAGGCCAGCCGGGCCAGGAACGCCAGGCCCGTGGAGTCCATGAACGTCACGTGGTGCGCGTCCACCTGCAGCGGCCGGCCCGAGGACAGCGCGTCCTCGGCCGCCTCCAGCAGGTCCGGGCCCAGCTCGGCGTCGATCTCCCCGGTCAGGACGACGCGGGTGGCGCGCGGCTCGTACAGGACGTGCACGGAGCCGGGGTCCACCGAGCGCACCTCCGGCACGCGGGGCGCCTCGCCCCCGGGGGCGGCGTCCGGTGTCGAGTCCTTCGTCATGGCTCCTCCGCTGGGCTGCACGCAGGCTGTCGAGCCGGCCCGGGTCTCTGCAGGCGCGGATGTCGGCCGTGTGGCTGGTACCGCACGGTAGAACACGCCAGACCGCGGGCGGGACGGAGGTCCCCGCGGTCTCCACGGGCGGCCTCCTCGACGCGCGGACCGTCGGGCTCGGCTGCATGCTATCCACCGGGTCGGCGTCGTCCGCGCGCGCCATCGCCCCGCAGCCGGAAGAGGAGAGAGCCCGCATGAGCGCCGACCCGCCGCAGCCGGTCGCGCTGCGCGAGGAACCGGTCGCCGTGCTCCTGGTGGGCCGCGCCCCCGACCCGTCCCCCGCGTCCGCGCCGGGGGCGGACGCCCCCCTGCTCGGCGCCGACGCCGCCTCACGCGCCCTGGCGGGCGCCGGCCCGCGGGAGCGGCTGACCGGCGACCTGGCCGACCTGGCGGGCTGGCTGGGCCGGGCCCGCCCGGGCGCCGGGGCCGCAGAGGCGGAGCTGTGGGCGCGCGCCGCCCGCGGCGAGCACCTGGTCGGGACGGCGCTGCCCGACGGGCTGTGGCTGTCCGCCACGCCGTACGTCGACGGCGGTGTCCCGGAGCGCACCGCCCGGCGGACCGTGCTCGCGCTGCACCGCGCCGAGGGCGCCGGGGGCGCCGGGTCCAGCGGCTTCGCGGACGTCGCGGGCCTCGCCGTCAGCGCCGTCCGCCCCGGCGGCCCGGACGGGGCGACCGAGGTCGTCGTCGTCCACGCCGGCGAGGGCTGGTCCCGCGCCACCGGGACCCCTGCGCACGAGGTCGTGGGCGGTCCCGCCGCCGCGCTGCTGCGCACCGACGACCTCGACGGCCGGCACCTGGTGCGCACGGCGCTGTCCCGCAGCGTCCACGAGGCCGAGCCCGCGGCCGTCACCGTGCTGGCCGGCCGCAGCGACGGCACCTCCTTCCTGCACCACGTGCGGACCACGCCCCTGACGGACCCGACCGGCGCCGTCTGCCACGTCGTGTCCTGGCACAGCGACGTCACCGGCCGCGCCGGCGCCGAGGCGCAGCTGCACCGCGCCCTGGCCGCCGAGGAGGAGAGCGCGCAGCGCCTGGCGCTGCTGGAGCAGCTGGACGCGGTCGTCGTCGTCGACGACGTCGCCGCCGGGCTGGACCGCGTGGCGCACCTGCTGGTCACCCACGTCGCCGCCGACGCCGCGCTCGTGCTGACCGGCGACCACACGGGGGCGGTGCGCCCCACCGAGGCCGTCGTGGCCGCCGCCGCCGGACCGCGCCTGGGCGGGGCGGCCGGCCTGGTGGGCCGACGGCTGCCGCGCACCGCCCGGACCCGGCCGCCGGACCCGCACCTGGACGTCGACCCGCACCAGCCCGTGCGCCCCGCGCCCCTGGCCGGCGGCGCGCCCACCGGCCCGGACGAGCGCGCGGCCACCCCCTCCGGCTGGATCGCCGCCCAGCTGGCCGGGCTGCCCGCGCTCGCCGGGGGTGCCGCGGAGGCGGTGCTCACGCCCCTGGTGGGCCGTGAGACGGTCGTGGGCCTGCTCGTCACGCTGCCCCGCCCGGGCGGCGGGGCCGGCAGGGACGGGAAGGACCTGGCGGTGCTCGCGGGCGCCGCCCGCCGCGCGGGGCTCCTGGTGGAGACCGCGCGGCTGCACCAGCGGGAACACACCTTGGCGGAGACGTTGCAGCGCAGCATGTTGCCCGAGCAGGCGGTCGTCCCGGGCCTGGACGTGTGGACGTTCTACGACTCCAACGCCGAGCACGCCCAGGTCGGCGGGGACTGGTACGACGTCCTGCAGACCACCGACGACCTCGCGGCCGTCGTCGTCGGCGACGTCGTCGGCCACGACGTGGAGGCCGCCGCCGCCATGGGGCAGATCCGGTCCGTGGTGCGCTCCTGCGCCCACGACCTGGACGACCCCGGCAGCGTCCTGGGGCGCGTGGACGCGCTGGTCGGCGGCATGAGCGTGCCCCGCATGGCCAGCCTCGTGTACGCCTCGCTGCAGCGACTGGACGACGGCGGCTGGGAGGTGTCCTGGTCCAGCGCCGGGCACCTGCCGCCGCTGCTGCGCCGCGCGGGCCGCCCCGGCCGCGAGCGCGGGGAGGTGGTCAGCGAGCCCACCCGGACCCTCCTCGGGGAGCCGGAGCCGCCGC